>CALLUJ010000001.1 GCA_938011245.1 uncultured Aquimarina sp.
CGTTGATAAAATTAAAGTCGATTAAATCGTTAATCTTTCTGAGCAAATTCTCTTTAGGAACGATTTAATCGTATAAAAAACTATACTCACTTAGCTGTAAAACTTGTTGCTGAACTATCATAGTTCAAAATACAAAAAAGAACAGGATTTTCTAAATTCTGCTCTTTTTAATTAAAAATTGACTTTTTCAGTAGCCTCTTAAAAATAAGCCCCTTTTTTATTGAAAGAATTGTTTGATAAAAGTTATGTGTAAATATTTATTGGAGTTATTTTAGATTTCAATAGATACAATAACCAATAGTATTTAATTATATTTTACTAAAATTTATCTTTCAAATATTTTCTTACTTAAAACACCTAACTTAACAATTGGATTTAAGAAAGAATTTTAAAGTGTTTTAAAAAACAATTATTTTTTACTCCATTCCGCAATAGCATCAGTATTAAGTTTTACATAATCACTATTTCCTGCTGCTTTAGCTTTTTCCAAAGACTCTTTTGCTATTGCTATAGCTTTCTTTTTATCTCCAATTTTTGATAACAATAAAGCTTGCTGTCTTAGTTGCCAAAATTTAGGTTCTTTTGTTTCCTTCATTGCCTTTTTCATATACTCATTAGCCTTATCTAAGTCCTGATTTATAGACGATAGAAAAACTGCCGATGTGTAATAATTTTCAGAAGAAGGATCCTTAGAAAGTGTAGACTTAATATTTGCTAAAGTTGTTACTTTTGCAGGCGTTGTAAATGGAACACTTACTTTAGTGTTTTGCCAAGAAATTGTCATCTCCGCACTATCAAATGTAATATTATCTATTCCTATCGAAAGAGTTTCAACTGCTTCTGTTATTTTAGAAATCTTTACTTTGGTTTTAGAAACTACATTTGCATCGTCCCATTTTTTTGGATTACCCCAATTTTCGGTGTTTTTATACAAAATAACTTCCCATTCGGTTTTATTAGGAATAGTATATAAAGCATATTCTCCTTGTTCTATCTTAGTCCCATTAAAAGTTATTGGAGTAGAAAAATTAACTTTAGTATTATAATTAGCACCTGTTCTCCATACTTTTCCATATGGCACAAGATTTCCAAATATAACTCTACCTTTAACTCCTGGTCTTGAATACTCTATAGACACTTTTGTTAAGCCTACTTCTTGTTCTACTTTAGACGATGGTGAAGGTTTTGGTGTTCTAATTTGAGCATTTAAGGTAACAAACGAAACAGCTAATAAAGCAGTTGTAATAAATTTTTTCATTGTTGAATATTTAGATTATTAGCAGAATAAACTTATGCTTACTCTGCCATACAAATGTAAAATAATCTAAAAACGAATACTGTTAATTAAATATTAATTAGAGTATTAGAAAATTAATATACTTTTCTGTTTTTTGCTGTAACTATAAAATAAATTCCAACTAACATGAAAGGAATACTTAACCATTGTCCTGTAGACAGGATTTCTCCAAATAAGGCTTCTAATTTACCTCCTTGACTAACTTTTACATTTTCTACTAAAAAGCGCACAAAGAAAATTAACAACATATATATTCCAAATAAAAATCCTAACTGGTTTTTCTTGTCTGTTTTCCAATACAGATACAACAGAAAAAATGACACAAAAATATATCCAAAGGCTTCGTATAACTGTGCAGGGTGACTATAAGGAATATTGTTTATTAATTCACTATATTTTGGATTATTTTCTAATTCTTTATAGGCTTTATGAGCATTTCTAATTCCTGTTTTTTGGATTGCTTCTGATTCATATATTTTTGATTTAATGAATTTTACTCCCGTGCCAAAACTCGTGTCATTACCTATAATTTCAGAATTAAAAAAATTCCCAATTCTAACAAAAATCCCTCCAAAAGCAGCTGGGATTGTTACCCTATCTAAAGACCAAAGTGTAGGCTTTTTAACCACTTTTTTTGAATAAAAATACATGGCTACAATAAAACCAATGGCTGCCCCATGGCTAGCTAAACCTTGAAAACCCGTGAATTTAAAATTAGGCTTAAATTTTACTGGCAAAAAAATCTCTAATAAATTATGCTGAAAATAATCCCATTGATAAAAAAACACTTGTCCTAATCTTGCTCCTACAATAGTAGCAATAACAGCATACATAAACACAGACTCTAAATCTTCTTTAGAGCGATTTTCTGCTGTATAAATTTTTCCCATCAAATAATACCCTAATGAAAATGCAACTACAAACATTAAGCTGTAAAAATGAATAGTATAAAAACCAAGGTCAATTCCAATGGGGAAATTCCAAGTAATTTTTGAGATAAGCATAAAAGACTTTTTTAGTAAATATATGTAAGTATAACGAAATAAAAATAAAGAGCCTTTAAATTTTTTATGCTTATCCTTACGCATATATAGTAATTCTCTGGGAACACTCTTAACTGAAGATTTCCCAATAGATTCAAATTTATGTAATATGACTATCCGTTTTTGGTCTTTTCTATTTTTAAGTCTTAAATTAGATTAAAAATTCTATATGACTTTATCTGATTTCCACAAACAATTTCCAGATGAAAAATCATGTATCGATTACTTTAAAGCACAACGATTATC
>CALLUJ010000002.1 GCA_938011245.1 uncultured Aquimarina sp.
AATCGCTTCGATGATTTGTAATTATCAACCTTAGTTTTGTAAACCTTTAGTTCTTCTAGTGATTCTAATATTGGTGTATTTAATACTTTTCCCATATAGCTCAAAGATAATGAAATCATATTATATCCGAAATGGTATAATTCATCTTTGTCTCTCTCATCCCCTTTAATCTCCACAAAACACCATTCCAGGTCAATGGTTTTAGGTTTAGGGTAAAAGATATTTAAAGCCCCAACGGTTAATTGGTTATCTGCTTTTATTAGAATTTGTGCAGGAGAGGTACGGTTATTTTTACAAGTAATTTTTACTGTTTTGGCCTCTTTTAAGTTGGCTGGTTCAAAAGTAAAGTCGATATGGTTTTCAAAGGCTATGGTTTTGTATTCTTGAACTCGGTTTTTCTTTTCCCAGTCTAATTCTAGCTCTACAGTTTGGCCTTTTCTTAAGCTTAACCAACTAGGGATATATTGCTTGCCTAATATTTTTTCTGAAAGTGGCTTGTATTCTTTTTTTAAGGCTTCGTAATCCGATATTACAATATTTTTATTAGAATGGTATCAAAACCAAATACCCCGTTTTTTAAGTCGCTATTTTGAGCTTTTAATTCAACTCTAAAAGGTTCTTTTTTAGCTTTTTGTTCTGTTGGACTTTCTGCTGTTGTTATTACAGGGGCTTGTTTTACAAATGGATTGTTAGGATTCCAATAGTTTTCAAAAACAGCTTCGTTTCTTCTAATAATTCCTTCAGAAACTGTAGCTTTGTTAATTACAGGAGAGTTGTCTCTTGTATTAATATGTTCTTTAAAAAAAGTAATGTAGGCATTGGCAAATTGGTAATCAAAAAACTTTTGAAGACCATCTCGTCTATAAGCTCTAATATATCCATTTATGGTTTGATTATTAGAGAAAGCCACTTGAAGAAAATCGGAAATATCGCGTTGCGCTTCTGTCGTAAAATCTACCTTACCTCTTATGACCCTAGCATTAGGAAGCCCTGTTCCGTCGTCTAGTTATTGTAAGTTAACATTAAAATTTAGAATATTATATTTTTTATTAAACAGGAAAAGTTCGGATTTAAAACTCATTTTTTTTAATTTATTAGGTGTTTACTTTTTTAATAAAAACATGTAATAGCCAATTTGGTTATTACATGTTTTTATTAAGTTGTTTTTTAGTTTTTAATAAATTTAGCTACGCCATTAGGAGTAATTAGAAAGTATATTCCTGTTGTTAAATCGGAAACTACAATTTGTTTTAATTGAGAGTTTCCTCTTTTTACAGTTTTTCCAGATAGGTTAACAATTTTATATTCATTTAACTCTATAATACCTCCAATATTAAGGGTTGAATTTACAGGGTTAGGGTATAGGTATATACTATTTGTATTATTAGTATTGAATTTAAAGTTAGTATTGCTTAAAACAGCGTTGTCTACTACTAGTGTATTTAATTCAAATGTGGCATTTTTTGCGTTTCCAGCACCGCCAACTACAGGCTGAATACTGCTAGATGTAGCAAATTCTAATTGGTTTATGCCTGTGCTACCAGCATCTACAAAACGAATTGCCACAACGTATGTTTCATTATCGTTAATTGAACTACCGTTTCTTAATGTAAAATTATTAATGGTATAGGTTCGGCTAATTAATCCATTAATTGGAGTATTTAAGGTTGTAACGCTATTTCCAGCAGTAACATTAAAATCGGTAGTATTTGAGTTAATATCCAAAGGTGCTCCTGTAAATTGAGCAACAAATGCTCCTTGGGTGATGTCTTCTCCAGAAGGATAAACTCTAGCTCTAAGTCCTACAGCAGTATTATTAGGAATGTTACTAACCGTAAACGAAATAGGATTAGTGGTGTTGCCATTAAAGTCTATAGATGTAGGTGTTAAATTAGAATTAACTTTAATAGAGTTTATATTTAAAGTATTTAGTATAAAAGTTGCATTTTTTTCATTTCCACTTCCTATTACAGGTTGCTCTCCTTCGGTGGAAAATTCTATTTCATTAACCCCAGTAGTACCTGCATCTACAAAACGGATTGCTACAACATATGCTTCATCTTCATTTATGGTATTACTACCTTGTAATGCAAAATTATTAATAGTGTAAGTTCTTGTAATTAATCCATTAACAGGAGTATCAAAATTGGTTGCACTGCTACCTGTTGTAATATTAAAATCGGTAGTAGCAGAGTTAAGGTCTAGATTAGCTTCTGTAAATTGAGCAACAAATGCTCCTCCAGTAACATCTTCGTTTATAGGATAAATTCTAGCTCTAAGCTGGACAGAATTATTATTAGGGACGTTACTAACCGTAAATGAAATAGGGTTAGAAACCGTTCCATTAGAGTCTATGTTTGTTGTTATTTCATCAAAAGTAACGGTTACAAGGTTTAAGTTTAAAGTGTTTAGTGAGAAAGTTGCATTTTTAGTATTTCCACTTCCTATTACAGGTTGCTCTCCTTCGGTGGAAAATTCTATTTCATTAACCCCAGTAGTACCTGCATCTACAAAACGAATTGCTACAACATATGCTTCATCTTCATTAATAGTTTTTCCATTTTGTAAAGCGAAATTATTAATAGAGAACGTTCTTGTAATTAATCCGTTAGTTGGCGTATTAGACTCTGTTATACTACTCCCTGCTGTAATATTAAAATTGGGAGTATTTGAATTAAGATCTAAAGTGGCTCCGGTAAACTGAGCTACAAATTCTCCTCCTGTAACATCTTCACCTACAGGATATATTCTAGCTCTAAGCTCTACAGGGTTATTATTCGGAATATTACTTACGGTAAAGGAGATAGGATTAGATGTAGTTCCACTAGAATCTATATTAGCAGTTGTTTCGTTAAAAGTAACGGTAATAGGATCTATATTACAAGTGCCATTTGCAGATGAGTCTGGAAGCTCATTTTGTCCAAAGTTTACTAAGGAGTAACTAGGTAATATGTTAATTAAATTATTTTTAGCAGCCTCTAAATCACTATTAGATAATACTGTTGTTAAATTAGAAGCTAGTTGCGTAAAACTAGTTAAATCTGTAGGATTACTTTGTGCATCGTAAACAACATCTCTTCCATCAATTACAACATTTTGGTCTCTAATAAGTTGTCTGTCTGCATCGTATCCATAGATCCAATCTCTATGTTTTTCTTTATCAGTTGTTAAAAATTCCCAAAAGCTTTCTCCATTAATTTCGTAGTCACAAGGAAGCTCTACATCCGATATTTCGGCAATTGTTGGCAAAACATCTGCTATGTTAAATAATACGTCTTGTTTTCCTGTTTTTGTAATTCCTAGACCAGGACCATATACAATAAAGGGAACATGTGTTCCTCTTTGGCTAGTTACATTTCTTTTTCCAAAACCAGACGTTCCATTGTCTGAAGAAAATATAATTAGGGTGTTGTCTTCAATTCCAAGTTCTTTTAATTTGTCTAGGTATAAAGACATTTGGTAATCTAAATAATTAATGTGATGATGAATACCAGATTCTGTAATAGAGTTGTTGGTGTTGTAAGTATTAGTGCCATCAGCCGCTTCAGTTCTTGTAATATTAGGTTCTGTTCGGGTGTATTTAGATCCATCCCAACTTACTTTAGGAGTTCCAGGCCATCTAGAAGTTGCTCCATCACTTAAAAAGTCAAAAGCGTCATGACCTAAGTGAGAAGTATGGTATATGAAAAAAGGTTCATCATCAGCTACTTTTCGATCCATGAAATCGAAAATATAATCTAGTTCAACATCTGGTCCATAAGTATTATCACTATAATTAGCAACATCTTCAGGTTCTATTGGCCACCAATTATATTCAAATTCTCCAGAGTCATTTTTTATCATTGTACTAGCGCTAGTTCTCCAATACCAAGATGATTGTACATACCCACTTTCGTCATTTGTTCCTACTGGGTTTCCTGAATCTTCGTTGATTAATTGTCCACCTACATTTCGAAGTCTAAACTTAGTATTAGGGTTAGGATTAGACCTAGGAATTCCTTCTCCACCAGCAGTAAAAATACCTTCGTTAAAACCAAATCTACTAATGTCTGCTCCTCGCATTTGTGTTTTTCCAGCCCATAAGGTTTCGTAACCTCCCATAGTAGCAACATGTCCCAAGGTTATTGGGGAACTTGCATAGAGTGGAATTGATTTTCTACGACCATCTGCAGGGTCTATATAAGTCCCAATAGTACCGTTTCCGTACCATTTATGTAAGTGTGCGTAGCGTCCTGTCATCATCATAGCTCTACTAGGCGAACATACTGTTGCAGCCCATGCTGTTTCTATGTAGCATCCTTGTGTTGCCATCATGTCTAATACAGGTGTATTGGCCCTGTAATTTGGGTTTGATGTGTTAAAGCTTGTGGGTGCAGTCCAAGTATCAGATCCGTAAATGGGAAATTCTCGTGCACTAATATCATCTGTAAAAACAATAATAATATTAGGTTTTTTTTGTGCTAAAAGTAGCGACGACAAAAAAACAGACAAAAGAAAGGCAATAATTTTAGTTTGTGATTTTTTCATGTTTAATTAATTTATATAGTTGTAGTGTTTTTTTAAATTATATTTTTAAGGTTCACTATATTAGTTATTTATTAGGAAATAGCCTAATAAAGTAACCGAGATTTTAAACTATATTATAGCTATTCGAATTAATTGTAAATTATTACAAAAAACTAAATTAATTGGTAGTATATGTAAATAATAGCTGCGTTATAGACCTTATTTTTTATTTTTCTTAGGAGTAACGTTTTTTTCTTTACGAGAAGATTTTGCTTTTCCTTTATATAAAGGGATATAATAGCTTATAAAATAGCTAAAGCTAGCACTAAACTCACTAAAGTCGTTGGTTGTTCCAAACCCAGGGATGTAAAGGTTATCAAAACCTTCTGGGGTGTCTTCAATAAATTTATATTGTACAGAAACCGAAAAGCCTAAAAATAAATTATCTAAGACTTCCACTTTTATTCCTCCTAAAAATTCTAACCAATGTGTGTTTAAACTACTTTGTTCCAGGTTTCCATCAAGTTGTTCCGATGGGAAAAAAGAGTTTTGTTGCGCAATAGAAAAATTGTTTAGTTGCTGATAAAAATTAGCAAAACCATAGCGAGAGCCAACGTATATTAAATTTCTCATACCTACAAGATTTTTAAATACATTATAATCTACTCCTGCTTTTATATAATTTCCTTTAGTGGTAACACTTACGCTATTTTCTTTAATGTTATTTTCTTCCCTTCCTAATTCGGTAGCAAAATATATTTTAGGTGTTAACCTGTAGTCTCCTATAATTTCAAATCCAGTATAGTTATCATCAAAAACAGTTTGTGTTATTTTTTTTAAATCTAACCCAAGTCTTAAGCCGTAGGTGTTGTTAAGTCTTTTGTTGCTAATGGCAACAGTATCTTGTATTTGAGCAGATATAGATAAAAACCCTCCTGCTAGTAAACTAAAAAGACAGGCGAATATGCGCATTAATTTGATCATTTACATTAGGGTTATCAATTGAGGAATTTATAATCCAATTATCGGTTTCTCTTTGAGAATCAAGTTCAGAAAAAATAGTTCTAAACCCACAAGCTCTATTTACGTAAATATTTTCTCTTTGGTAAGAAAAAGTAATAGTATCCGAACGGGTGTTTTCGGGATTTAAATCTCCCGAATTTCTTGTAAATATATAGCGTGTAGAATTGGCATTAATATCCAAAGGGATATTAATAGAGTCTGTTGTAGGAGGTTGTGAAAAAATAGTTTGATTATTTTTAATAGAAGTAATTTGTAAAGAAGGAACATTCATGCGAACTCCTGTGTTATTATCATCTTCAAAAGTAATAATTAGAAGAGGAGTAATAGGTACGTCAGAACATAAATCGTCCCTTTCACACCCAATAATAGAACACAAAATAAAAGATAAAATAAAAATAAATTTTAATGATAAGTGTTTCATTGGGTTATTTCAATTCTAAAACCACTACATTTTCTACATGGTGTGTTTGTGGAAACATATCTACGGCTCTAGTGTGGGTAACTTTATATAGGTTATCTAATAACGCTAAATCTCTAGCTTGTGTTGCGCTGTTACAGCTAACATACACAATTCTTTTTGCTGCAATGCTTAATAATTGTTGTATTACGTCTTTGTGCATTCCATCTCTGGGAGGATCGGTAATAATTACATCAGGTTTGCCATGTAAAGATACAAAGCCTGCTGTAAATACCTTTTTCATATCTCCAACATAAAACTCGGTATTGGTAATATTGTTATTTAAAGCATTTAATTTAGCGTCTTCGATAGCCTCTGGCACAGATTCTACCCCAATTACCTTTTTAGCATTTTTGGATACAAATTGAGCAATAGTTCCAGTACCTGTGTATAAATCATAAACAAGTTCTTCCCCTGTTAAAGCAGCATAATCTCTAGTTATTTTATATAATTCGTAGGCTTGTTCTGAATTGGTTTGATAGAATGATTTAGCATTAATTTTAAACCGAAGACCTTCCATTTCTTCTTCAATATAATCTTTTCCATCATAACATATTACTTCTTGGTCGTATATGGTATCATTCCCCTTAGAATTAATTACATATTGGAGAGATGTAATTTCGGGAAAAGAAGTTTTTATAAAATTTAAAAGCAATTCTCTTTTAATAACATCTTCATGAAAAAACTGAACTAATACCATTAGTTCTTTTGTAGATGTGCTACGAATCATTAATGTTCGAAGAAACCCTTCTTGATTACGAGCGTTATAGAATGCTAAATTATAATCTGTAGCAAACTTTTTAATAGCTAAACGAATACTATTACTTGGTTCTGCTTGTAAATGGCAGTTATTAAGATCTAAAATTTTATCCCACATTCCTGGAATATGAAAACCTAAGGCATTTCTATCATCAATTTGGGTGTCGCTTTTAATTTCATCTAAAGTTAACCAGCGACTATCGCTAAAAGAAAACTCCATCTTATTGCGATAATAATATTGTTTTTCGCTTCCTAATATAGGGGTAATTTCTGGGAGATTAATTTTTCCAATTCGATTAAGGTTATTGGTAACCTCTTGCTGTTTGTAAAATAGTTGATGTTCGTAGCCCATTTCTTGCCATTTGCATCCGCCACAGGTTCCAGAGTGTTCACAAAGGGGTGTTACACGTTTATTGGAAGCGGAAATTATTTCTTTGGCTTCGCCTTCATAATAAGCTGTTCGCTTTTTGGTGGTTTGTATATTAATAACGTCTCCTGGTACGGCATTTTTAATAAAAATTACTTTACCGTCGGGCGCTTTTGCTATGCTCTTACCTTTAGATCCAGCATCAATAACTTCTATATTTTCAAAAAAAGGTTTAATTTTTTTTCTTCCCATACCGCAAAAATAAGTTTTTTAGCAGCAAATTGTATTATTTTTGAATATCGAATTTGTAGATAAAAGCATAAGAAGTTAAAGAAGGGGAATGAAGTCTAAAAAGAAAATAGTAGTTTTTATATTATTGGTTTTAGGATTAATTTGTTTGTTTACACCTTTTAGGGTAGGAGTCCCTGGGCATTATCTTAAAATATTAGGTTTGGTGTTGGTAATGTTTACACTATATATGGTTTCTTCTAAGTTAACTTCTAAAAATGTTAATGAAAATCGAAATGAAAATTTAAAACTATAATAATGGATAAGTTTAAAATTGGAGATTTTGTAATGGCATTGGACGATGATTTACAAGGACAAATTATTCGAATATTAAAGGGTAAGTGTACCCTTTTATCCGATGATGGTTTTGAGGTGGTTTATGGTGTAAATGAATTGGTTTTGGATCGTAGTAAAAGTGAATCTTTAGATTTTAGTGGTGATTTTTCTGCGTTAGCTTCTCAAAATACGGAATTTAAAAAGCAGCCGAAGCAGCGTACTTCTATTAAAAAAGAAAAAAAGGTGCCACCAATGGAGGTAGATTTGCATATTCATAAATTGGTAAAAAACCAAAAAGGAATGACTAACTATGATATGTTAACCATACAATTGGATACGGCAAAACGACAATTGGAATTTGCTATTAGTAAACGTATTCCTAAAATGGTGTTTATTCATGGAGTTGGACAAGGTGTGCTTCGTTCCGAGTTAGAATACTTGTTTCGTAAGTACGATGGTATTCGTTACGAGGATGGCGATTATAAGAAATATGGTGTTGGAGCTTTAGCAGTATATATTTTGCAAAATTATTAATACAATTTATAAATAAAATATTTGCTTAAATAGGTGTTTGATGTATATGTGGCTTAAAAGGATATTTTTCTAATAGAAAATTGCACTTAGATTTAAGGGGTAACTACTTCTTCTGTTTCGGGAGTAGGAATGGATACAGAATTTGTTTGTGGTGCTAGAGTTGTAAAAGAGCCTAAGGGCAGTATTTCTCTAATAATTGCATTTGATCCATCTGGACGTGTAAGCCTTATGTTTCTAGCAATTACAGTAGTTCTAAAAGTTCTTGTAAAACTATTTTGATTTAACGTGATTATATTAAAACCATTGTTCTCTGTATTGGGGTCTAGATAAAAGAATACATTATCGGCATTTACATTGCTGCTATTTGCAGGGTTATTGGACCTTTCCGAAACCTCGTTTCTAGTTAAAATGTCATCATTATCGTCATTGTTATCTAAGTGATCGGGAATGCTATCGCCATCGGTATCTCTCGTTAAAAATTCTTCTCCCATCATGTCTAACTCTAATCTTGTGGGGACGTTGTCGTTGTCATCGTCAGAGTCTAAATAATCAGGAAAGCTATCATTATCAGTGTCTATAATAGTAATATCGGAATTCAGAGAGAAGCCTTCGGCTTCGTTAGACAGTCCATCTCTGTCATCATCTCCGTTAGGATCTACTACAATGTTAGTTTCAATTTCGATGCTTCCTCGATCGGAGATTAATTCGGTAGTAATGTTAATATCAGTATCTGGTATCCCAGAACAAAAATAGTCATCCCCATCAATAGCTGTATCAAATTTTCTGTAAATAATAGGTATGGTAGAAGCAAAAAAGGTTTCGTTTCCGTCTGTACTTTCAATGGTGTCGTTATAAAATCGATTGGGAATTTCAAATGCAATGGCTTCGTTTGTGGCGTTATTAATATTGTAAAATACGGCTTCGCCTATATTACTAGAATTAGGAATCCCAGTATTACATAGCTTAAGGTTATCTGCTTCAAATTCAAAACCATTTTCGTCGGAAAAAATAATGTCTCCATCGTCGCATGCGGTTAATAGATTAAAAACAATAATTAGAAGAGCGAAAAAACGAAAATTCATGCGTGTATTTGTAAGATGTTATTTTTTAAATTTTAGAACCGTATAACGTGATTTAGATTGTTTTTGGGACTATAAATTTGTTAAATAATATAACGATAAAGATAAGGAATTGTTGCTTAAAAATAGATAAGGGGTAGGGAATACTAGTTAATTTGCGTTTAACTAACAAAGCCATGTGTTATGAAAATAAGTTTATTAAGTAAGCAATTAATATTAAGTAAAATAGCTTTAAGGAATATTAAGGCTGTAGGAAAAAGCGATTTGATGAAAAAAATTGTTTTTATATTTACAATAAGTGTATTTACTGTTATTTGTACATTATTGCAAAAAAAATCTAAAACAAATTTTAAGGTAAAAAATAAGGGAATTGTTGTGGAATTTCTAGAGACTTCTAATCAAGAATCGACTAAACAATTATATGTATTAAGTTCTTTGGATTTCTAAATAAGGATTTATTTTGAAGTGTAAATTAAAATTCTCAAAAATAATACTTTCAATTGTATTTGAAATATAATTTTAGTTGTGCATTTTCTATGTTATTTACTATATAACTCCTTGTAAAAAGGAGTTATATAGTAAATAAGAGCTAATAAGGAGTGATTAACTTACAGCTTTCTTTATTCTAGAAATGGCTTCGATAATTTGTTCTTCGCTAGCAGCATAAGAAATACGAATACAATTTCCATTTCCAAAAGCATCTCCTGTTACAGTAGCTACATTAGCAGTTTCTAGGATATAGATAGCAAATTCGGAAGCATTACTTATTTTTTTGCCTCCTAATGTTTTTCCAAAAAAAGCACTTACATCTGGATATACGTAGAATGCACCTTCGGGCTCATTACACTTAAAGCCTTCAATGTTGTTAAGTAATCCTAAAATTAACTTTCTACGCTCTTTAAACTTGTCTACCATATATTGAATACGGCTTACGGGTTCTTCTAAAGCAGTAATTACAGCGCGTTGGGCAATGCAATTAGAACCACTAGTTACTTGTCCTTGTAATTTGTTACAAGCACGAGCAATATATGCAGGAGCTCCAATATAACCAATTCTCCATCCAGTCATAGCAAAGGCTTTAGCAACACCGTTTACGGTAACTGTACGCTCGTACATATCTTCAAATTCTGCCATGGAAGCATGGGCTGTTACTCCATAATTGATGTGTTCGTATATTTCGTCGCTAACCACTACAATTTGAGGGTGTTTAGCTAATACATCTGCTAAAGCACGTAATTCTTTTTTACTATAAATAGATCCACTAGGATTACATGGAGAGCTATACCAAAGCATTTTTGTTTTTGGTGTAATAGCAGCTTCTAATTGTGCGGGAGTCATTTTAAAATCGTTATCTATAGAAGTAGTTACTTCTACAGGAACCCCATCGGCTAATTTTACAATATCACTATAGCTTACCCAATATGGACAAGGAAGTATTACTTCATCACCTTCATTAAGGCATACTTGCGCTACGTTATAAAGAGCTTGTTTTGCTCCAGTAGAAACTACAATTTGCGGGTAAGCATAAGTTAAATTATTATCTCTTTTAAATTTATTGATAATAGCATCTTTCAATTCTACATATCCATCTACAGGAGTGTAGGAATTATAATCATCATTTACTGCCTGTATCGCAGCGTCCTTAATATAATTAGGAGTATTAAAGTCTGGTTCGCCAAGACTTAAACCAATAATGTCTTTTCCTTCGGCACGTAATTCACGGGCTTTTGCAGCCATTTCTAAGGTTGCAGAAGGGGCTAAGCTATTGATTCTATCAGATAATTGATTGCTCATTTTTGTTAAATTTTATTCTTTTTATGCGATATTTGGATTTGTTCCTAAATGTTTTAGATGCCTAAAATGCGCTGTTAGAGCACTACCCATACTTTTATATTCATTGTAAGGTAAATTGAATTCTTTGGCGGTTTCTTTTATTATTTTTGCTATTTTGGGATAATGAACATGGCTAATATGTGGAAAAATATGATGTTCTACTTGATGATTTAAACCTCCAGAAAACCAGCTTAAAAAACGACTTTTTGTGCCAAAATTTGTTGTAGTTATTAGTTGATGGATAGCCCAAGAATTTTTCATAGTCCCAGCTTCGTCAGGTAAAGGAGTTTCGGTGTCTTCTATAACGTGTGCTAACTGAAAAATAACGCTTAAGATTAGACCAGCAACATAATGCATTACAAAAAAACCAAAAAGTATTTTATACCAAGCTACATCCAGTGTTACTATTGGAATAACAATCCACACAATTAAATATAAAATTTTACTAATTATTACAGAGCTCCACTGCGATACAGCACTTGGGAGCTTCCCATACGAAAGTTTTTGTTTTAAATAACGAGCAGTTTGTTTAAAGTCTACTGTAGTTACCCAATTAATGGTTAATAACCCATATAGTAGAATAGAGTAAATATGTTGAAATTTGTGGATATACATCCATTTAGAGTGTTTGCTAAATCGAATAATTCGTCCAGCATCTAAATCTTCATCGTGTCCATGAATATTAGTGTAGGTATGATGAAGAACATTGTGTTGAACTTGCCAGTTATAAACATTGCCTGCTAAAAAATACATACTAGCCCCCATTACCTTATTAATCCATTTTTTGTCCGAATAAGAATCATGATTTCCATCGTGCATTACATTCATTCCAATTCCAGCCATGCCTATTCCCATTACAACGCACATTAGTAGCATACTCCATTGTGGAATAGGAAATAATACAATTAAAAAATAAGGAGAAACAAAAAGTCCAAACATTACAAGTGTTTTGATATATAATTTCCAATTACCTGTTTTTTTTATATTATGTTCCTTAAAATAACTGTTAACTCTTTTATTTAATGTTTTAAAAAAAATAGCAGAATTAACACGACTAAATCGAATTTGAGCTCCTTGCATAAGGGGATTTTTTGAAATAATAATTATTTCAATTCAACATACAAAAATAAGGATTAAATTTTTTTAAAGACTTCAATTTGATAAAAATACTAAGTATAAGCGTATTTTTGCATTAGTTAAATTTGATAGATGGAAATTATAAATAAGTACTTCCCCAATTTGTCGTCGGAGCAAATAAGTCAATTTTCGCAATTGCCTAAATTGTATGCAGAATGGAATGCAAAGATTAATGTAATTTCACGCAAGGATATTGAAGCTTTGTTAGAGCGGCATGTGTTACATTCTTTAGCAATAGCTAAAGTGCAGACTTTTAAGCCTAATAGTACAGTTATGGATGTTGGTACAGGTGGAGGATTTCCAGGAATCCCTTTAGCTATATTATTTCCTGAGACTAATTTTTATTTATGCGATGTAATAGCTAAAAAAATAAAAGTAGTTAACGGAGTAGTAGAAACACTCGATTTAAAAAATGTTAAGGCAGAGCAGAAACGTGCAGGAACCTTTGATACGCAATTTGATTTTATTATAAGTAGAGCCGTAACTCGTATGCCCGATTTTGTAAAGTGGGTGCGTAAAAACATTAATAAGAAATCTAACCACGAATTAAAAAATGGTATTTTATATCTTAAAGGAGGCGATTTAACAGAAGAATTATCAAATTTTACTACAATTCAGCAGTTTAATATATCGGAATTTTACAAGGAAAATTTCTTTGAGACAAAAAAAGTAGTGTATTTACCCATGAAATATAAGGGGTAGTATTAGGATTTTTTTGTAAGTTGTTATAGATTGCAAAGACTCATTATTTTATATGTGCACAGTTACACTAGTTAAAAGTACAAATAACGGATTTATTTTAACGTCTAATAGAGATGAAGCTATAGGACGTAATACGTTACCGTTAAATGATTATGTTATAAAAAATAAACGCCTTCTTTTTCCAAAAGATGAAGTAGCTGGGGGTACATGGATTGCTACCAGTGACGAGCAAACCATGCTTTGCTTGTTAAATGGAGGTTTTAAAAACCATGAAAAACAAAATTATTATAGGCATAGTAGAGGTGTTGTAATTACGGATATTTTAAGTGAAAATAATCTGTGGAAATCCATGCAATTGTATAATTGTACAGATTTAGAGCCATTTACCCTTGTTGGGGTAGATTGGAATACAAAATTGCAATTTTATGAATTGGTTTGGGATGGTAAGCAAAAATTTGTAAAACAATTGAATTCAGAAGAAACACATATTTGGTCTTCCTCTACACTATATACGGATGAAATGAAGCAAATGCGAAGAAACTGGTTAGCAGATTTTAAATTAGATCATAGTTTTTTAACACCCGATAATATTTTAAAGTTTCATAAAACAGCAGGAGTAGGTAACGAATTTTATGATTTACAAATTAAACGAGGTGACTTACAAACACGTAGTATAACTCAGGTTATTGGGAGTGATAGTCAGGTAATTATGCGTTATGAAGACTTAATAATTAACGAAGTTTTTGAAAAATCATTAGAAACAATAAATATTTAATTTAATATCTCCATTGAATACAGGAAAAATAATTCCCATTGCGTTTCCAGACACCTTTGTCTGTTATGGCCCAGAATCGGTTCAGCATAAATTATTCCCTAAAATAGGTCTTGGAAAAAGAGGATATATAAAAGCAGGACATGCAATATTAGTACTTATAGAAAATAGGACTGGGTATATTCAATATTTTGATTTTGGTCGTTATGTAACTCCAGCTAAGTTGGGTAGAGTTAGAAGTGAGAAGACTGATGCGGAATTACATGTTCCTATTAAAGCAAAAATTTCACAATTAGGAGAGATAGAAAATTTAGAAGAAATTTTAATATGGTTAGAAAGTAATCCTCAAAAAACACATGGAGCAGGAAGGATGGTGGCTTCAGTATGCCATGAGGTGAATTATGAAAAAGCTATAGGCTATTTAACAGATCTTCAAAACCAAGGGAGCATACCTTATTTAACTTTTAGCAACACTACGGGGAGCAATTGCTCAAGATTAGTTGCCGATACTTTAATACGATCAGGAAACAATAAAAGATCAGTTAAAAAATTAATACGCAATTATAAATTTACTCCTAGTCCTTTAGGCAATGTTAAATATGGGTCTAGTAGTGGAAAAATATATAATGTATTTAAGGGACAAATTACCGAGTATTCTAAATCGATTTTAAAGGAAAACCTTACTAATTATTTTGCTAAAAATGCTCCAGAAATAAATACTACAAAATTACCTACTCAAATAGGGGAAGCACAATTGTTAGAAGCTATAGGGTCTAGTGCCTATTTTGAAATTAAATCTACTAAAAAGGAAAATCTTTATAAAATAAAAAGATACACCGCTGCTTTTAAACAAGATTTTGAAGGCTTATTTACAGTAGACCGATCTAGTTTTAATATAGAGAAACCGTATCAATTTGTTTTTGATTGTAATTGTAATTATTGCCATATAGAACAAAACGAAAAAAAATACAGGTTTAATCTTTCGAAGTAATTAGAATATACTATATAAATTAAAAAACGCGAAGTAATAAAATTACTTCGCGTTTTTGGTTTTAAACTGTTGTAAAACTTGGTTTCCCTAAAATACTTCGGACTTTTAATTTTATTCTGTGGACTAAATAAAATAACACAGGTACAATAACTAAGGTTAGGAAAGTTGCTACAATTAATCCATAGATAACTGTTTTTGCTAATGGGCCCCAAAAGATTACGTTATCTCCTCCAAAATAAATTTTAGGATCGCCAGTGGCAAATAAGGAGAAAAAATCGATATTAAAACCAATTGCTAAAGGAATGAGTCCTAAAACAGTAGTAATAGCGGTAAGCAATACTGGGCGTAAACGAGCACGACCTCCTTCAATAATGGCTTCTTTTACGTCTTCTTTTGATAATAAAGATCCTATTTCATAACCTTTTTTCTCTATTTTTCTATTTATAAGTAGTTGGGTATAGTCTAGTAACACAACACCATTGTTAACAACAATACCTGCTAGAGAAATAATTCCCATCATAGTCATCATAATAACAAAAGGAGCTCCTGTAGCTACCAAACCGCCAAAAACACCAATAAAGCTTAAAAAGATGGCAATCATAATAATAGTAGGTTTGGAGATTGAACTAAATTGGAAAATTAAAATAAAAAAGATAAGACCTAATCCAATAAAAAAGGCACTCACTAAAAAAGCTTGTTGCTTATTTTGTTCTTCAATTTGGCCTGTAAAATCGAAATTTACTCCTTTAGGTTTTTCAAACCCGTCCATTTCGTCTACTATTTGGCTAACAATAGCTCCAGCATCTGTAAACCCGGGCTTTAATCCTGAATATATAGTAACTACACGCCTAGCATTTTTGTGCTTTACAGCACTATAAGAAGCGGTGTTTTTTTGAGAAGCCACAGCCGTAATGGGAACCTCTTTAAGTTGTCCAGTTGCTTGATCTCTAAAAGTAATATTCTGATTAAACAAAGCACTATTGTCATATCTGCTACCTTTATTGAAGCGTACATTTATATCATAATTTTCGCCTTCTAACTTGTAAATACCTGCTTTTTCACCAAAAATAGATCTACGAAGTTGTTGCCCTACTTGTCCGTTACTAACTCCAAGTTCACCAGCCTTTTCTCTATCCACAATTACTTCCATAGCAGGTTTGTCTTTATTTACGTCAATTTTTAATTCGTCAATACCTGCAATGTTTTTTGAGTTGATAAATTGGCGCATCTTTTCTGCTGTTTTTATCAGCAAATTATAATCTTGCCCAGCTATTTCAATATTTATAGGAGGACCAGCAGGAGGGCCAACAGCTTCCTTTTCTACAGAAATAGAAACTCCAGGATAAATACCTTTTAAACCTTCTTGTATTTTTCCTCGTAAAATTTCAGAATCTTTTCCATTTCTAAATTTATATTCACGCATAGAAGCGGTAATTTTACCTTTATGGGGTAACTCTGCAGCAGAACCACCATCGGTTTGGGGGTTTCCAGCTCCTTTCCCTACTTGCGAGACAACAGATTCTACCAATACGTTTTCACCATTACGCATGTATTCGGAGTTGTTAATAATAGAAGCAACTCGTTTTTCTATACTTTTAGTTAAGGTATTTGTTTTTTCAATATCGGTTCCTTGTGGGTACTCTATGTACACAAAAATCTGATTTGGTTTATTGTCTGGGAAAAATTCAATTTTAGTACGTTTTGAAGCTACCGAATTTCCAAAACCAGCAAAGGCAAAAAACAATAGAGCAAAAGTGCCTACTGTAAAAACAATTGGCCACCATCTTTTAAGAGCAAAAGCTACAAATTTTTTGTATTGATTTTCTAACCAAACTAGCATTTTGTTTTGAAATACAACAGCGGCAGGCTTTAATAAATATTTGTAAATCCAAAACATAATAGCGGTAAAAATTAGTAAGCTTCCTAGGCCTCTAACAGCTCCACCTATAGTTAAAATTAAAACACCTAAACTAATTAGTATAATAGATAATTTAATAAGGTTTTTTACTGAAATTTTTCGATCCTCTGTTTCCATAAAAGCAGAAACTAGCATGGAGTTAATAAATATGGCTACAAATAGTGAAGAGCCTAAGACTACAGAAAGTGTTACTGGAAAATAGATCATAAATTGTCCCATTATACCAGGCCAAAAGCCTAAAGGAACAAAAGCAGCCACGGTTGTTAATGTAGATATAATAATAGGAAAGGCAATTTCTCCGATTCCTTCTTTAGCGGCAGCTGTTCGAGACATACCTTCTTCTTTCATTAATCGAAATACATTTTCTACCACTACAATACCGTTATCTACAAGCATTCCTAACCCCATAATAAGTCCAAACAAAATCATGGTATTTAATGTGTAACCAAATAAGTTTAAAATCATAAAAGACATAAACATGGACATTGGAATAGCAAAACCTACAAATAGGGCATTTCTAAAGCCTAGGAAAAACATTAATACACCAACTACGAGTAATATTCCAAAAATAATGTTGTTTACCAAATCGTCTACTTGGTTTATAGTTTTAGACGATTGATCGTTGGTAATGACTATTTTTAAATCTGAAGGGAATGTATTTTCTTTAGCTTCTTCTACAATTTTGTTAATTTGAGTTGCAGCATCGACCATGTTTTTTCCAGAACGTTTTTTTACATCTAACATTACAACACTTTTGCTATGTTGGCGAGCAAAAGTAGTGGCATCTTCCTCTCTAAAACTTACGGAGGCAATGTCCTTTAGATAAACAATTCCATTTTGGGTTTTTACTACGAAATTTTTAAGTTCTTTAGGTTGTTTAACCTCTCCTAAAATTCGTAATGTACGTTGTTGCCCACTACCAATAAGATTTCCAGCGGATATCGTAACGTTTCCATTTCTAATAGCGCCAAGAACATTGTCAAAGCTTACTTTAGCAGCCATCATTTTGTATATATCCACAGCAACTTCTACTTCTTTTTCTTCTGCTCCTCGAATATCAACTTGTTTTATTTCTTTTAAATCTTCAATTTCATCTTCTAAAAATTCAGCATATTTTTTTAATTTTTCTACAGGATAATTTCCAGAAATATTAATATTTAGAATAGGGGTTTCTTCCGAAATACTAAGATTAAAGACCGTGGGTTTTACTTTTGCCCCATTAAAAGTGGGCCAGTCTTCGGTACCTGTTTCAAGATCAACCTCGTCTTTTACCTTTTGTTTGGCTAATTCTATACCAATACCTTCGTCAAACTCAATTTCTATAATTCCATAATCTTGTTGCGAAGTCGATTTTATTTTAGTGACATTGCTTATGTTTTTTAGGCGGTCTTCTAATGGGTCGGTAATAAGTTTTTCAATATCCTCGGCGGTATTACCGGGATATACAGAGCTAATAAATATTTTATTATCAATAATTTCGGGAAAGTTTTCTCTAGGCATACTGCTGTATGCAACCAAACCTAAAATTAAAAATAAAGAGATTAATACATAAATAACGGTTTTGTTATCTATGGCCCATGAAGAGAGTTTAAACTCTTTGGAGGTGTGTTTTTTCTTAGCCATAATGTATTAATTTAGAACGTCAATAACTTGGTTGTTTTTTACACTTCGAGCACCTTCACTTATTAATTGATCGTTTGCTTTTATACCTGAAACAATTTCTATTAAATCGCCTTGAGATTTTCCAGTGCGTATCGTTTTTTGCTTAGCAATAGTTTCGTTTTTTGAATTCTTAGATATAGTATATACATATTGCTCGCCAGCAGCATTTTCGGAAATTAAATTTTGAGGAATTAATAATGCTTTTGCGTTCGTATAATCGTTAATTTTTAAGCGTGCTGTTAAATTAGGTTTAATATTTCCTTTTTTATTAGAAACAGCAACTTCAATATCGTAAGTTCTACTTGCTGGGTTAATAAAGTTACCAGCTTGTCTTATGGTTGCCGAAGTGGTTTGATTAAGTACGGGGATTTCTACAGTAACATCTGTGTTTTTTTTGATACTGCTTATATAACGCTCCGGTACGGATGCTTTAATGTACATGTTGTTTAAGCTTACAATGCGTAACACAGGGGTTTGCCCAGGAGCAACTACAGCTCCTTTTTCGGTAATAATGTCGTCTACACGGCCATTAAAAGGTGCTTTAATAGTTGTTTTAGCTAAATTTTTACGCATTTGTTCAATAGCTTTGTTTTGAGCTTCGAAATTAGTTTTAGCTTGTAAAAACTGAATTTCACTTCCTATTTTTTGGTTCCATAAACGTTGTTGGCGTTCAAAGGTGGTTTTGGCTAAATCTGCTTGAATTTGCATTTGAGCTAATTGCTGAGAAAGTCCTCCATCATCAATACGTGCTAGAGTTTGTCCTTTATTTACATACTGTCCTTCTGTTACAAATATTTGAGAAAGAATACCAGAGTACTCGGGCATAAGTACTAGGTTTTGTTTAGTTTCTACATTTCCTTGTAGTTCTACAAAATGCTTAAAAAGGGTATCTTTAACTTTAATAGTAGTAACTAAAGGAACCTTTTTATTGGGGTCAATTTGTTCTATGGCATCACTTAATTTTGAAATTTCGGTTTTAAGTTCTTTTATTTTAGTGTTTAACTCTTTCTTTTTTGTTCTAATTGCTTTAATGTCTTTAGAATTAATAATTTCGGAAACAGACGGTTCTTTGCCTCCGCAAGCTATAAGCATTAGCGTTAAGGATATATATAGTACTTTTCTCATAATCGTTTTATTTATGATAGATATTTAAGATGGATTGTAGTTTGGCGTTATCTTGAATTACTTTTAATTGGGCTTGTAAATACTCTTGTTGGGCGGTGTACAATTGTGTTTGAGCTTGCCTTAAATCGAAACTACTATTTAAGCCTTCATTAAATTTAATTTGATTTTTACGTTCAATACGTTCTGCTAAATTTAAATTTTGTTGTAATGTATTTAAATTGTTAATAGCAAATTCAAAATTACTTTTAGCTTGTTGGTAAGCAAGTTGTATGCGTTCGGTGTTTTCGGAATGTGAAATTTGTGCTTGTTCGAAGCTTAATTGAGCTCTTTTTATACGGGATCTAATTCCAAAAGAAGCAAAAATGGGAATGTTTAGATTTATCCCAAGAGTAGAAGATTCAAACCAATCTTGGTCTTTATCGAAAAAGGTAAATTCGTCACTAAAAGCAGTAGCTCCATAATTTACAAATGCTCCAAGTGTTGGCAGTAATTTGGCTTTTTCAAATTTGTGCTCTAAGCGTCGTTGTTCTACTAATAATTCGGATAATTTATAATCGTTATTAGTGGACAAATCAAAATCTTTAAATACGGTGGTTGATGAAGTTTTTTGATCTGAAATAAGTTGTAAATTTTCGGTTAAAACAAGTTCACTTTCTATTGGAATACCTAAAGCTAGCTTTAGCATTTTTAATGCAATTTTTTCTAACCGTTCGGTGTTATTCAATTGGTTTTTAACCTGTAGTAATGTTATTTGAAGCTGCTCAACATTTTCCTCTTCAGTTAATCCGTTTTCAAAAGTTTTTTGTATTTCGTTATAATTAATTTCTAAGTTTTTAATATTTTTCTTTAAAACAATTATGCTTTCTTGCGTAAGCAAAACGGAACCATAAGCGTTAGTAACACCTTCTATTACTAATAAATCTTGCTTTTCTTTTTGAGTGTTTGCAAACTCTAAAAAAGATGATGCTGCTTCTAAACCTACTAAATAAGATCCGTCAAAAATTAATTGACTAAGTGTTACGGTGGCGGAAGTTTGTTGTTTTACGCCAAAAATTACAGGAGTAAAAGTTCCTGCTGTTCCACCTGTTAGTTCGGAAGGAATTAAACTTACTAGTTGTTTTAACTGGTTTGTATAATTAACATTACCACTAATTTGAGGTAAACCTATAGCAGCGGTTTCCCATTTTTGTTTAATAGCTTTGGCAACTTCTCTATTAGCATTTTGGGAAGTGTAACTACTATCTAAAGCAAATTCTATAGCCTCTTGTAGAGATAGCTTATATTTTTTTTGTTGGGCATTAATTGTCAGCGATAAGATACAACTGAGCAAAAGGAGGCATTTATAATATTTCATAAGTGTTGGTTATTTTATGCGTTCTTGTTGTAATTGTTTTAATGTTTCAATTCCTTTTAGAGTAGCAATTCCTCTAATATGGTATATAAGGTATTCCATGTTTAAAATATTGGCTTCAAAAATAGAAGGCGGAAACATATCTTCATTACAGAGGCCTGTAATGGATAAAAAATAAATTCGAGTAATAATCTCTTTGGATAAGTCATTTCGGTAAATTCCTATGTTAATTCCTTTAGTTAAATTCTGCGCAATGCAATTCGAAATTTCTTTAAATTTAAGAGCGTTTATTTTTTGATGTGTTTTGGGGTAGTATTTGGATAATTGATATTCTGGGGCTTTTTTTTCGTTTTTTAGGTTTTCATAAACATAATCGTTAATACTAAAAAGCTCTTGTATAGGGTTTAGATTTTGTGCTCTAATTTCGTCAATGCCAGCAGTAATAAAATCTAAGATATAGAGCGAGGCACGATCAACTAAATCTTTTTTAGTAGGGAAATAGGTATAAATAGTTTTTTTTGAAATAGCTAAATTATTAGCTAAGTCGTCCATGGTTACGCTTTTAAAACCGTTGCGCAAAAAAAGATTTGCTGCTCTTATAATAATTTGTTGCTCTATGGTGCTCTCATTTTCCATAGAGCAAATGTAACTTAGGAAACTTTAAAAACAAAAAAAGTTTTCTAAGTATTAATACAAAATTAACATTTAAATGTTTTTGTTGTTTTTTTATGGCTATAAGGAAGAGGGAAGTAACGTTATCCTTCTTCTGCAATGTGATATTACCATGGGTTTATACAGCAATAAGCAATGCAAAAAGACTATTGTTAGATGTGCATCATAGAATTGATAATGATTTTCTTCAAAACTACCTTAACGAATTCTGCTATAAGTTTAATAGAAGATATTTTGGTAATCAAACCATGGGAAGTCTTATCATTGCTGGAGTCAATCATCGATGGAATGAACTTTAGGTGTGCTTAAGGATAAGCATAATATTTATTTCTTCTTGCCCAGGAACGGTATGCCCTTCTACTAGTAAGTATAAAAGTGTTTTTTTGTCTTTCCCTTCTAAGGCTTTTTGCCAAGCTTCTTTTTTGGTCTTGTTGTTATGGTCTATTTGTAGTTTGTAGATGGCTGTTTCGGCATAATCATCTACATTTATATAATGCTTTTCGCACAGCGCACCTACTTTTACTTCGCCTTTGGTTTTATAATTATCATCTTCATCTTTAAAGGTAACTAGTCCGTCTTTTTCTTCAATACCTTTTTCTTTCCTACAGGTCTAATGTTAGTATTTTTAGTCTATTTGAAATCAAAATTAAAATTGAGAAGCCTCTATTTTTTTAACGCGTCTGATTTCTTCATTAATTAATTTACTTACTTCTTTTGCCTTATCAACAATCATAAAGTGCTCTCCATTGTTAATTAACTTGATTTTTCCAGTATTATCTATTGGTGGAATTAATTTATCTTTTGTCCCGTTGATTTTCAAAAAATTATTTAAATAAGTTGTGTTTTTCCAATTTATTAATTCATTGACAGCCCATTTTACAAACTTTAAATCAGCGTCATTCAAAATATCATTAAGTAATTTTTTATTTTTTGCTCCAAATAAATAATTGGCAATCCATCTAGGTGGGTCAAAAAGTGATGTTGGCATTATTTTAATCAAATTTGTTCTTCCGAACCACAAATATATTTTTCTTAATTCTTCTTTTGTATTTACTGAGGAAATTAGAATAGTTGTTCTAGGTTTTAAAATTAGGCTTATCTCTGTAGCTACCAAACCACCAAAACTTACTCCAATCAAACAAAAGCTGCTTTTTGTATCAATTACACAGCTTAATCTTTTAGAGTAACTTACAATAGATTCATTTTTTAGTGGCTTAATCCATTCTATATTAATGATTTCTAATTCAAGTGATAAAAAATTGAATATCCGTTGATCTGCACCTAGTCCACTTATTCCATATATTTTCATTTTTTTTTGAATCTTAAAATTAGAAAAATAATAATACTTAGAAATACTGCCCAAATTGAAGAATTTATAATTGACAACGCCAAATTATTTAACTCCAGATTCTTTAATTTTAATGGGTTTCTAACTACAAATAAAATGAAATTATTGTAAGACGAGCTACTACCCCAACTTAATAAAAAAGGGAAGGAAAGGGTAACCACTAAATTTATTGCAATCACATTAATTATAGTTATTGTTAAAAATCTCATCATAAATTTAATTAACACCCATTTCTATTAGCTTTAATGCTAAATTAAATATTTTTTCGTCAGCTTTTTTACCTGGTCTTGCTAAATCAAAATGATGACCATCATCAGAGGAATTATCCAAAATATTTATAGCCCATGTCTCAGAAAAGGCTACAGTAATTACCGATAAATGGACTGGGTATACTCCATTAAAAATAAAAACGGACTATAGTATCACACAAATTAAAAGTAATGTTTCCGATTTTTTCGAAATAAATACTATTATTCATCAATTAAAGGCAGGTTTAAGAAGTGTGTATTCTTGGGTGAGTAAAAAACATTTTCAAAAATATTTAGATGAGTATAGTTATCGTATAAATCGTTCTATACACAAGCAAACTATATTTGATAACCTAATTAATAGGATGACTGACCATATAAATATTGACTTTGAGCAAATTAAACTAAGTACCTAAGTAAACAGCTCTAAAGTTTTTTTAATAAGCACACTTTTTATTTTAGAAAGTTAAAAGCCTTTTGGAAAATTTTTCCAACTAAAGGAATAGCTTCGGTTTTATTTTGAATTGTGGTAATTACTGCAAAAGTCCATAAAATAAAAAAACATATGTAAAAGCCATAGCCAGCCCATTGCGAATTACTTAAACCAACTAAAGCGCCAAATGCATAAAAAAAAGTTTGCAACCCTAAGGATTGTCTTAAATGAAAATTAGTAAAAGGATGCTTTTCCTCTAAATTCATAAAAAAAGCTATAATAAAACCTACAAGAGTAAAATAACCAATTATAGAAGAAGATTTAGCGTTTTTAGTTGGGTTCGATATATTATTGTTCATTAAGCTAAGACTATTTTATTGTTAGCAACTATTCCGTAAGCTTTTCCTTTTAATTTAGACCCTAAAAACATAGCGTTCTTGTTTTTTGAGAAAATATGTTTTTCAGAAAAATAATAACTCTCCTTAGGGTTAAATAAACTTAAGTTAGCAATCTCACCTTCCTTAATAATATAACTAGTTACTCCAAATCTGTTTTTTCCAGCCTGTAGTTTTTTTATAGCAATATCCAAGGGAAGTACTGTTTGTAAAGCACCTAAAGCACTTTCTAAGCCAATAGATCCATAATAAGCATTGTCAAATTCTACCTGTTTATTTTCAATATTAATGGGGCAATGGTCGCTAGTAACCATATCAATAGTACCATCTATAAGACCCTTAATTAAAGCTTTACAATCGGTCTCGGTTCGTAAAGGAGGTAATACTTTATAATTGGTATCAAATTCGGTTAAAACACTATCGTTAAATATTAAATTGTGGATAGCTACACTACAACTAACATCTAAACCATTCTCTTTAGCATTTTTTATTAGTGCTACAGATTGTTTAGTGGAAATAGTAGGAATATGTAATTTTCCACCAGTGTATTCTAATATATGCAAATCTCGTGCAATTTGTAAAGACTCAGCAATTATAGGTATTCCTTTTAACCCTAATTGAGTGCTACTTATATGTTCATTAACAATTCCTTTTCCCGATATTTTATTTTCTTGCGGAAAAGACTGTATTAAGCCATCAAAACTTTGCGCATATTGCAATGCTATTTTTAATAAATTAGGATTAGTAATAGGCTTTTTGTAGTCTCCAAAACTACAAGCACCATTAGATTTCATATCGTACAATTCGGCAAGGTCGTTTCCTTTTGCTTTATTAGTAAGGTTTCCTATAATTGAAGGAATAGTAGCAGAAGTAGAAGCTTTGCTTTTTAAAAAAGAAATAAGGCTAGCATTGTCAATTAAAGGATTAGTGTACGGATTTAGTGCAACATTAGTAAAACCACTTTTAGCACTTGTAAGTAATCCATTAGCTAAAGTTTCTCTTTCTTCATACCCAGGCTCGCCAAAACAAACACTACTATCAAACCAACCTTGTGATACATGTAAGTTATCGAGTACTATAGTTTTAGTATCGTTATCTGCGTTTAAATTTAATCCTATAGAAGAAATTACTCCATTATCAATTAAAATTGATGCTGTTTGATTATGAAATGGAGATTCCGAATCAATAATATAAGCAGATTTTAAGAGTATTTTCATTTTAAGAATTTTATAAGAAGAATTTCTATAATTACAAAGAACAAAGCAAAAATAAGAAACCATTTCCATAAATCCGTGGTTTCAAAATTGGCTTTTGCAGATTGGAAATGCTTAACTACAGAATTTTTATACTTTTTAGTTAATTTGACATAGACCAGTAAACTCTCCTCCGAATTATAATTGTAACTAAGTTGATGAATATTACCGTTCTTAAAAAGAACAGAATAATTACCAGCCCTTTTAGGTAATTCATCTGTAGATACACGAATATAATTTCTAAAAACTTGCTGTAACGGAATAAACTCTTCTTTATCACTTTTTAAAGTTAACACATTATCTTGTCCACCAAAAGCATTAATGGTGTACGAATTAGTATTCCCAATAATATAACTTATACTACTAGAGCTAATATTTTTTTTTGCAATATTATAAAACGTAGGAACAACAAGCGGGGAGTTTTTAAAATTAGTAACCTCTTCGTTTAAAGGAGAAGAAAATACAAAAACAGAATTATGTTGAATTAAAAAAGAACTATTGTCCTCTAAATTTAAAGCCCAATCCTTATTTGTTAAACTATAACTTTCTTTAACAGTAGGATATTGAAAATTGATGCTCTTTTTGTAAAACACATTTTCGTATAATGGATTAGAAAAACTAATTTGAGTTATTTTTTTGGACTTTTTGTTGTAACTCCCTAATTCAATATTATAGTTATTTAATAGAAAACGATGCAATTCCGAAACACTTTTAGAAGAAGGAATAACACAAAGAGTGCCCCCTTGTTTTGTAAAATTAATAAGCAGTTGTTCTAAATTTTTAGGAAACGATTCAATTTCGTTGATAATTATAGTATTAGCATCACTAATTTCTGTAGAAATAAATGAATCAGTAGTGGAGGTAGAAAAATCAAATTCATCTGCAGAATATATTTTTTGAAGAAATTGACTAAAAGCAGTTCCAATTACTAATACTTTAGTTTTAGGTAGTTCGTTTATACTAAAAAAACGAGTATCATCATACGTTAACCCCTCATTAGTATCAATATGTACTTTACCTACAATAGTTTTGTTTTTAGGCAATGGAATTTTAGTAATTTGTTTCAATTTTGAAGAAAAATCTATAGTAGCTTTTCCAATAAGAAGATCTTTATTGAATACAGATAGAGAAGTTTTCTCGTCTTTATTAGAACTAGAAGTAGATATATTTAATATTTTTTGATTACTCTTCGTAGTCAACCATAAACTATCAATAGAAGTATTATGAATTTGTTGAGGTGTTAATTGGATAATATGGGAAGTAGCCTTTTCTAAAGCAGTGTAATTATAAGTACTTCTCTTTTGGAAATCCGAAATTACAACTAAAGCGCTATTAGAAGTGTTTTTGGCAAGACTTTTAGCTTTTAATACAATTTGCTCAGGAGTCATTTGTAACGAGCAATAATCTATATTCAAAATTTCATTTTGAGAATCACTTAATTTAATATCTTTAAATACTTCGTCATTAGTAAATAAAGTAAAAGAACTATCTTCATTAAAACTTCCAATAATGTCTTGAATAGCCCTTTTCAATAATGTGCCATTAGTTCCTTTAGCTTGCATACTAAAAGAATTATCTAGGTATATAATATATTTTTCAGGTAGAGTGTGTTTAGAAGTAGCAGGAAGATAAGGAGACGCAAAAGCAATTACCAGAAATCCAAGTATGCCTATACGACTAAAAAGAATTAACCATTTTTTTAAACGAGAACTTTTACGCGATTGTATTTTAATTTTTTCTAAAAAAGCTACGTTTGTAAAAGCAGTTTTTTGAAACTTACGAAGTTTAAATAGATGAATTATTATAGGAATAAGTACTATAAACATAGCGTATAGTACCGAAGAATGTTTAAATAGCATTGCTAATGGTTTGTTTTCAAATATATTAATTTTAGAAAGATAGTGTTCCTTAAATAGAGTAGTTTTAATACATTAAAATAGTAGATTTAACCAGAGTTGTGCATTATAACTTAGTAATTAGAGCGGAAGAGCAATAAAAACACGTCTTTTAAAATTTTAAAGTAGTATGGTTATGGTTAAATAGAAAAGAACAACGAAGTGTTTGTTTTTGAAGTAACCTTATGGAGTAATGGATGTTCTAATGTATAATCCTAGTTTAATAGTATGTGATTTTTAACGCTAATAAAATTATAACAGAAGCTTTCTGTTTGTAATAGAAAGGAATTCTTAAAAACGAAAACGTGAAAGAAAAATTTGAAGATTATTTATTGAAAGAAAAAAAATATTCAAAATTAACCATAAAAGCATATCTAGCAGATATTGAAAATTTTGAAGAGTTTTATTTACAGGCAATTGATAATGTAATCGATTGGTCAAAAATAGAATATCTCGATATAAGAAAATGGATTGTAAGTTTGGTAGAATTAGGAGTAGTTAATAGAACAATCAATAGAAAAGTATCTTCATTAAAATCTTTTTATACTTTTTTGCAGAAGGTTGAAGAAGTGAAAATTAATCCATTAGCAAAGCATAAAGCATTTAAAGTAGAGAAAAAAGTGCAGTTGCCGTTTTCCGAAACAGAAGTAGAAGAGGTTATGACTATATTGGATAATCAAATAAATAATTTCGAATCTTTACGTGATCGTTTAATAGTAGAATTATTTTATACTACGGGAATGCGTAGAGCAGAATTAATTAGTTTGAAAATTTCAAGCGTTGATTTAGCAAATAATTTGATTAAGGTAGTAGGAAAGCGAAATAAAGAACGGCTTATTCCTTTGTTGGTAAACTCTAGTGTATTGATAACTAAATATTTAGAAAAGTACAAAGAGAAATACCCATTAGAAAGAGACTCTCCATTGTTTTTAACAAATAAAGGACTTAAAATTTACGAAATCTTTGTGTATAGGCTAATTAATCGTTACTTTAGTAAGGTATCTGTTAAATTAAAGAAAAGTCCTCATATTTTAAGACATTCATTTGCAACACACTTATTGAAAAATGGAGCAGATTTAAATGCGGTAAAAGATTTATTAGGGCATTCTAGTTTAGCAGCTACCCAAGTGTACACACACAATGAGATTTCTCATTTAACAAAAGTGTACAAGAAAGCACACCCTAGAAATAAGAGGTGAAAAATAGGTCTAATCTAAAAATGTTAAAAGTATGAGAGTAAACGTTCAATCGGTAAATTTTAATGTAGACAAGAAACTAATTTTGTTTACAGAACAGAAACTATCAAAGTTAGAAGGTCATTTTAATAAGATTATTTCGGCAGATGTATTTATGAAAGTTCAAAATACAAAAGAGAAAGAAAATAAAATTACAGAAATATTGCTTAATGTTCCAGGAAGCGAGTTTGTGGCTAAAAAAACATATAAAACATTTGAAGAAGGTGTAGATCAATGTCTTAATAGTTTGGAAAGACAATTAGATAAATTGAAAACTAGACAAAAAGCAAGGATGGAATAAAAAAAACATAAAAAAAATGAAAAAAGTTTTGTGCTATTGTAAAACAAGTGTATATTTGCATCCCGTTAGCAATAACGGGGTGCTTTTTTAAAAAGTACAGGTTAAAAGCCGATATAGCTCAGCTGGCTAGAGCAGCTGATTTGTAATCAGCAGGTCGTGGGTTCGAGTCCCTCTATCGGCTCAATCGTGAAAAGCTTAAGTGCTTTTTTTTGAAATTTTGTTTAAGTATTGTAGGATCATTATTTTTTTGATTTAAGAAATACTTTTTTAATAAAATTGGGGGAGATACTCAAGCGGCCAACGAGGACGGACTGTAACTCCGTTGTTTTTAACTTCGCAGGTTCGAATCCTGCTCTCCCCACAAAAAGAACTAATTTTATTAGTTTAAACTAAAATAAAGTGGTTTCTTTGTAAACCGAAAGGCGAGAGTAGCTCAGTTGGTAGAGCGTCAGCCTTCCAAGCTGAATGTCGCCGGTTCGAACCCGGTCTCTCGCTCAAAGATATAGAACTGTGCATTGCATGGTTCTATATTTATATAAACAGATGTTTGTAGTCATAAAGGCCGGTGTAGCTCAGTGGTAGAGCGTTTCCTTGGTAAGGAAGAGGTCACGAGTTCAATTCTCGTCATTGGCTCAAATTTTTGAAAAAAGAAATAAATACTTTTTATTTATATAATTTAGAATTAAATAACACTCATTATGGCAAAGGGAACTTTTGATCGTTCAAAACCTCACTTAAATATTGGTACTATTGGACACGTAGATCATGGTAAAACTACTTTAACTGCTGCGATTACTAAGGTATTGGCTGATGCAGGTCTTTCTGAGGCAAGAGATTTCGATACTATCGATAATGCACCAGAAGAAAAAGAAAGAGGTATTACAATTAATACATCTCACGTTGAATATCAAACAGCTAACCGTCACTATGCACACGTTGACTGTCCAGGTCACGCCGATTATGTAAAAAACATGGTAACTGGTGCTGCTCAAATGGATGGTGCTATCCTTGTGGTTGCGGCTACAGATGGTCCAATGCCGCAAACTCGTGAGCATATATTGTTGGGTCGTCAAGTGGGTATTCCTCGTATCGTTGTTTTCTTGAATAAAGTGGATATGGTAGATGATGAGGAGTTGCTTGAGTTGGTTGATATGGAGGTTAGAGATTTACTTTCTTTCTATGACTATGACGGTGATAATGGTCCTGTTGTTTCTGGTTCAGCTTTAGGTGCTTTAAATGGTGAGCAAAAATGGGTGGATACAGTGTTAGAATTAATGAATCAAGTTGATGCTTGGATTGAGGAGCCGTTAAGGGAAGTTGATAAAGATTTCTTAATGCCAATTGAAGATGTGTTTTCTATAACAGGTCGTGGTACTGTGGCAACAGGGCGTATTGAAACAGGTATTGCAAATACAGGAGATCCAGTAGAGATTATTGGTATGGGTGCGGAGAAGTTAACTTCTACGATTACAGGTATTGAAATGTTTCGTCAAATCTTAGATAGAGGTGAAGCGGGAGATAATGCAGGTATTTTATTAAGAGGTATCGAGAAAACTCAGATTTCAAGAGGTATGGTTATTACTAAACCTGGATCTGTAACTCCTCATGCTAAGTTTAAGGCAGAGGTGTATATTCTTAAAAAAGAAGAAGGTGGGCGTCACACACCATTTCATAACAATTATCGTCCTCAATTCTATGTGCGTACAACAGATGTAACAGGTAATATTCAGTTGCCTGATGGTGTTGAGATGGTAATGCCAGGAGATAACTTAACAATTACCGTAGAGTTAATTAATACAATTGCAATGAATGTAGGTTTACGTTTTGCAATCCGTGAAGGAGGTAGAACTGTAGGTGCAGGTCAAGTAACTGAGATTCTTGATTAATTTATTGTATTGAATAAATAATATAAGCAAGGTATTTTGATTTTTTTCAAAATACCTTGCTTTTTTTAAATCTTTTTTCATACTTTTGCACACTCATTTTGTGTAATCATAAAAAATGATTTAAAAAGATAAATACGGGATTAGCTCAGTTGGTAGAGCACTGGTCTCCAAAACCAGGTGTCGTGAGTTCGAGTCTCGCATCCCGTGCAAAATAAATAATAATGGCTGCATTAATTAATTATATAAAAGAGTCTTTTGGGGAATTAAAGAATAATGTTTCTTGGACTCCTAGGTCTGAAGCGCAACGATTAACAGTTGTTGTGGTTGTTTTTACAGTATTATTTTCCTTAGCTATTTGGGGGGTTGATTATGTGTTTAGTGGTGTTGTAGGAAGGTATTTTGAATTAGTAAAACAATAGTAGCTATGGCTGATTCTAATGTGAAAAAATGGTACGTTGTACGTGCGGTAAGTGGTCAAGAAAATAAAGTAAAAGATTATATAGATCGTGAAATAACACAGCAAGGCCTGAGTGATTATGTTGAGCAGGTATTAGTTCCTACGGAGAAAGTTGTTCAAGTTCGTAATGGGAAAAAAATAAATAAAGAAAAAGTTTATTTCCCAGGTTATATAATGATAGAGGCTAATCTCTCAGGGGAGGTTCCTCATACTATACGGTCTATTAATGGAGTTATTGGTTTTTTAGGAGAGGTAAAAGGAGGTGATCCTGTGCCTTTGAGGAAGTCAGAAGTTAATAGAATGTTAGGGAAGGTGGATGAGTTAGCTGTTAAGGTTGATAATGTGGCGATACCGTTTTCAGAAGGAGAGACAATAAAAGTTGTTGATGGTCCTTTTAACGGTTTTAATGGTACTGTCGAGAGAGTGAATGAAGAAAAACGTAAGCTTGAAGTGATGGTTAAGATTTTCGGAAGAAAAACACCGTTGGAATTAAGTTATATGCAGGTAGAAAAAATTTAATAGTTATATATTCTGAATTGCTTTTTTGATGCTTCCGCTAAAGAGTAATTCGTTAATTTTTGAAAAATGGCAAAAGAAGTTAGTAAGGTTGTAAAGCTGCAAGTGCGTGGTGGGGCAGCAAATCCGTCTCCTCCAGTAGGGCCAGCTTTAGGTGCTGCCGGAGTAAATATCATGGAATTCTGTAAGCAATTCAATGGTAGAACTCAGGATAAAGCCGGTAAAGTGTTACCTGTAGTAATTACAGTGTATAGTGATAAATCGTTTGATTTTGTTATAAAAACACCTCCTGCTGCAGTTCAAATTTTGGAAGCGGCAAAAGTAAAAAAAGGGTCTGGAGAGCCTAATAGAAAAAAAGTAGCTTCAGTTACTTGGGATCAGTTAAAAGTTATTGCAGAGGATAAAATGGCAGATTTAAATGCTTTTACTATTGAATCTGGGATGAAAATGATGGCTGGTACAGCGCGTTCTATGGGTATAACTGTTAAAGGCGATGCGCCATTTTAATTAAGGAAGATTATGGCAAAATTAACAAAAAAACAAAAAGAAGCTCAATCTAAAATTGATGCAGATAAATTATATTCAGTAACAGAAGCTTCTGTGTTGGTGAAAGAGGTGTCTAAGGTAAACTTTGATGCGTCTGTGGATTTAGCAGTAAGATTAAATGTAGATCCACGTAAAGCTAATCAAATGGTTCGAGGTGTGGTAACATTGCCACATGGTACAGGTAAAGATGTTAAAGTCTTGGCTTTGGTTACTCCAGATAAAGAAGCAGAAGCTAAAGAGGCGGGAGCGGATTATGTTGGTTTAGATGAGTATTTGGCTAAGATTAAAGCAGGGTGGACCGATGTAGATGTAATTATTACTATGCCTGCTGTTATGGGTAAGTTGGGACCCTTGGGACGTGTATTAGGGCCTAGAGGTTTAATGCCTAACCCTAAAACAGGTACTGTAACTATGGATATTGCAAAAGCAGTTTCGGATGTTAAGGCAGGTAAAATTGACTTTAAGGTAGATAAGACAGGTATTGTTCATGCTTCAGTTGGTAAAGCATCCTTTACTGCAGATAAGTTGGAAGGTAATATTAAAGAGTTGTTGGGTACTTTGGTTAAACTTAAGCCGCAAGCGGCTAAAGGGGTGTATATTAAATCAATATATCTATCAAGTACTATGAGTCCGGGTATTGCATTGGATAGTAAATCTTACGTATAAGCTAATTAAGATAAACAGTTATGACAAGAGAAGAAAAATCAATAGTTATTGAGGATTTAGCTGCTCAATTAGCGGAAAATAACACTATTTATTTAGCGGATATTTCTGGATTAGATGCAGGGGTTACTTCAAATTTACGTAGAGCTTGTTTTAAAGCAAATGTATCTATTGCAGTAGTTAAAAATACATTGCTGGCAAAAGCAATGGAAAAATCAGACAAAAATTTTGGGGAATTACCGTCAGCATTAAAAGGTAATACTTCAATTATGTTTGCAGAAGCGGGTAATGCACCGGCTAAAGTGATTAAAGAGTTTCGTAAAAAATCAGATAAACCTTTGTTAAAAGGAGCTTTTGTAGAAGAGGCTGTTTTTGTTGGTGATGAAAACTTAGAAACGCTTGTTAATATTAAATCTAAAGAAGAGGTTATTGGGGAAATCGTTGGATTACTTCAATCGCCTGCCAAGAACGTGGTTTCTGCACTTAAATCAAGTGGAGGAAAGCTAGCAGGAATTCTTAAGACATTGTCTGAAAAATAGGCAAATAAAAAGACACACACGAGTAATTATTTATATTAAAATTTAAAAACGGTAGAAATGGCAGATTTAAAAGATTTCGCAGAACAATTAGTAAATTTAACAGTTAAAGAAGTTAATGAATTAGCTGATATTCTTAAAGAAGAATATGGAATCGAACCAGCAGCAGCAGCTGTAGCTGTAGCAGTAGGAGGTGGTGCAGCAGGAGGTGATGCAGCTGAGGAGAAAACTGAATTTGATGTTGTGTTAAAAGCAGCAGGTGGTTCTAAATTAGCAGTAGTAAAGTTAGTTAAAGAATTAACAGGTCTTGGACTTAAAGAGGCTAAAGGGTTAGTTGACGATACTCCAAGTGCTATCAAAGAAGGAATTTCAAAAGACGAAGCAGAAGCGTTAAAAGCTCAATTAGAAGAAGCAGGAGCTGAAGTAGAGCTTAAGTAGGTTTACTAATAAACAATACTAAGGTTTAGACCTAAAGAGTAATCTTTATGGTCTAAACCATTTTGTGTATATACAAACTAAGTCTTTATAGAATCGATTTTTTTTGATTAAATTTAAAGTTTAGATTGTGAATTTTTGAGAAAGAAATTTCTCGCCATATTACGCGATTCGCGTTTTATTTTGGTTATTTCGGTTTGAAATAACTCTTATTTGATAATTTAATTCTATCCATTGATGTCAGCAACTAAAACTGCAAGATTGAATTTTTCTTCGATTAAGAACATCCCTGCATATCCAGATTTACTAGATATTCAGATTAAGTCTTTTCAGGATTTCTTTCAATTGGAAACGAAATCAGAAGAAAGAGGGAATGAAGGTCTGTATAATACCTTCATGGAAAACTTTCCAATTACAGACACACGTAATCAATTTGTACTCGAGTTTTTAGATTACTTCGTAGATCCACCTCGTTACGATTTACAAGAATGTATCGAAAGAGGATTAACCTATAGTGTTCCTTTAAAAGCTCGTTTAAAATTATATTGTACCGACGAAGAGCATGAAGATTTTGAAACTATCGTTCAAGATGTGTATCTAGGTACTATACCTTACATGACTCCAAGCGGTACTTTTTGTATTAATGGGGCAGAGCGTGTAGTGGTTTCTCAATTACACCGTTCTCCAGGGGTGTTTTTTGGGCAGTCTTTTCATGCAAATGGGACTAAATTATATTCTGCTCGTGTAATTCCATTTAAAGGTTCTTGGATTGAATTTGCTACAGATATCAATAGCGTAATGTACGCTTATATCGATCGTAAAAAGAAATTACCCGTAACGACTCTTTTCCGAGCTATAGGATTTGAGCGTGATAAAGATATATTAGAAATTTTTGACCTTGCAGAGGAAGTAAAAGTTTCTAAATCAGGATTGAAAAAAGTGCTAGGAAGGAAACTAGCAGCTCGTGTACTAAACACATGGCATGAAGATTTTGTAGATGAAGATACAGGAGAAGTTGTTTCTATTGAAAGAAACGAAATTGTTTTAGATCGTGATACGGAATTAGACAAAGATCATGTCGAAGAAATTTTAGAATCGGGAGCTAAAACTATTTTAATTCATAAAGAGGATAACGATAAAGGAGATTATGCAATTATTCATAATACCCTTCAAAAAGATCCAACCAACTCTGAAAAAGAAGCTGTAGAGCATATCTATAGACAATTACGTAATGCAGAACCGCCAGATGAAGAAACGGCGCGTGGTATTATAGATAAATTATTCTTTTCCGATCAACGTTACAATTTAGGTGAAGTTGGGCGTTATAGAATGAATAAAAAATTAGGTTTAGATATTGAAATGGATAAGCAAGTGCTTACCAAATTAGATATTATTACTATTGTAAAGTATTTAATAGAGCTTATAAACTCTAAAGCAGAAATTGATGATATTGATCACTTATCGAACCGTCGTGTACGTACTGTAGGTGAGCAATTGTCTCAACAATTTGGTGTTGGTTTAGCTCGTATGGCACGTACTATTAGAGAACGAATGAATGTTCGTGATAATGAAGTGTTTACTCCTATCGATTTGATTAATGCTAAAACATTATCATCGGTAATTAACTCGTTCTTTGGAACTAACCAGTTATCTCAATTTATGGATCAAACCAATCCATTAGCAGAGATTACACATAAACGTCGTCTATCGGCTCTTGGGCCTGGAGGATTGTCAAGAGAGCGTGCTGGTTTTGAAGTTCGAGATGTTCACTATACACACTACGGCCGTTTATGTCCAATTGAAACACCTGAAGGACCAAATATTGGTCTAATTTCTTCACTTTCGGTTTACGCAAAAGTAAACAGTATGGGATTCATCGAAACACCATATCGTAAGGTAGAAAATGGGAAAGTAGATTTAACTAGTACTCCACAATATTTAAGTGCGGAAGAAGAAGAGGGGATGAAGATTGCGCAAGCCAATATTCCTTTATCTGAAGACGGTACAATTATTTCAGAAAAAGTAATTGCCCGTGAGGAAGGAGATTTCCCAGTTGAAGATTCGGCAAACATTAATTACACAGATGTAGCCCCAAATCAAATATCATCTATTTCGGCATCTTTAATTCCTTTCTTGGAGCATGATGATGCAAACCGTGCCTTAATGGGATCTAACATGATGCGTCAAGCCGTACCATTATTACGTGTGGATTCCCCAATTGTTGGTACAGGTTTAGAACGTCAAGTAGCTTCGGATTCTCGTGTATTAATAAATGCAGAAGGAAATGGAGTTGTAGAGTATGTAGATGCTAATAAAATTACAATTAAGTATGATAGAACTGATGATGAACAATTAGTAAGTTTTGAGTCAGATTCTAAATCTTACGGCTTAATTAAATTTAGAAAAACGAACCAAGGTACTAGTATTAACTTGAAACCAATTGTAGAAATTGGAGATAGAGTCGAAAAAGGTCAAGTACTATGTCAAGGTTATGCAACCGAAGAAGGGGAATTAGCACTCGGAAGAAATATGAAAGTAGCCTTTATGCCTTGGAAAGGGTATAACTTTGAAGACGCTATTGTTATTTCTGAAAAAGTAGTTAGAGAAGATATATTTACTTCTATTCATATTGATGAATATTCTTTAGAAGTTAGAGATACAAAATTAGGTAATGAGGAATTAACGAATGATATTCCAAATGTTTCTGAAGAAGCAACAAAAGACCTTGATGGAAATGGAATGATTCGTATTGGTGCAGAAGTGAAACCTGGCGATATTCTTATTGGTAAAATTACACCAAAAGGTGAAAGCGATCCTACACCAGAAGAAAAGTTATTACGTGCAATTTTTGGAGATAAAGCAGGAGACGTAAAAGATGCTTCATTAAAAGCATCTCCATCGTTACATGGTGTTGTTATCGATAAGAAATTATTTTCAAGAGCAGTTAAAGATAAACGTAAACGTGTTCAGGATAAAGAGGATATTTCAAAATTAGAAGCAAAATACGAAACTAAGTTTGAAGGATTAAAAGATCAATTAATAGATAAGTTATTCTCAATTATTGGAGGAAAAACATCCCAAGGAGTTTCTAACGATTTAGGAGAAGAAGTTTTGCCAAAAGGTAAAAAGTACACTCTTAAAATGTTAAATAGTATAGATGATTTTTCTCACTTGACAAAAGGAGTTTGGACAACAGATAAAGATGTTAATAAATTAGTTGCCGATTTACTTCACAATTATAAAATTAAGGAAAATGATCTTCAAGGAAATTTACGTCGTGAAAAATTTACAATTTCTGTTGGAGATGAATTGCCAGCAGGGATTTTAAAGCTTGCTAAAATTTATGTAGCGAAGAAACGTAAATTAAAAGTAGGAGATAAAATGGCAGGACGTCACGGTAACAAAGGTATTGTTGCGCGTATCGTTCGTCAAGAAGATATGCCTTTCTTGGAAGACGGAACACCAGTGGATATAGTATTAAATCCATTAGGGGTGCCCTCTCGTATGAATATTGGTCAAATTTATGAAACAGTTCTTGGATGGGCAGGTCAAAAATTAGGTCAGAAGTATGCAACTCCAATTTTTGATGGAGCATCTTTAGATCAGATTAACGAGCTTACGGATAAAGCAGGTGTGCCTCGCTTTGGGCATACACACTTATATGATGGAGGAACAGGACAGCGTTTTGATCAAGCTGCTACAGTAGGTGTAATATATATGCTTAAGCTGGGACACATGGTAGACGATAAAATGCACGCACGTTCTATAGGACCATATTCATTAATTACACAACAGCCTTTAGGTGGTAAAGCACAATTTGGAGGTCAGCGTTTTGGTGAAATGGAAGTTTGGGCACTCGAGGCTTATGGGGCATCAAGTACGTTACGTGAAATTTTAACGGTGAAATCTGATGATGTTATTGGTAGAGCTAAAACATACGAAAGTATTGTTAAAGGTGAGCCAATGCCAGAACCAGGTATTCCAGAGTCATTCAACGTATTAATGCATGAACTTAAGGGTCTCGGATTAGACATTCGTTTAGAAAACTAATCAAAGAACTAATTGACCGTCTGTAGTTTTATAATAAACTTGCAGGCGGTATTTATCAAACATTAACATTCTTAAGACCTATTTTATTATGGCAAGAAATAATGATAAGAATCAAGTACAGAGATTTAATAAAATCTCTATTGGTTTAGCTTCTCCAGAATCTATTTTAGAAACTTCTCACGGAGAAATTCTTAAACCAGAAACAATAAATTATCGTACACATAAACCAGAACGTGATGGTTTATTTTGTGAGCGTATTTTTGGTCCTGTAAAAGATTATGAATGTGCTTGTGGAAAGTACAAACGTATTCGTTATAAAGGGATTGTATGTGATCGATGTGGAGTTGAAGTTACCGAAAAGAAAGTACGTCGTGATCGAGTAGGACATATCAATTTAGTAGTTCCAGTAGCACATATTTGGTATTTCCGTTCATTACCTAACAAAATTGGTTATTTGTTAGGATTACCTTCTAAGAAATTGGATATGATTATTTACTACGAACGTTATGTAGTAATTCAACCCGGTATCGCTAAAAATGAAGAAGGAGAATCTGTTAAAAAAATGGATTTCCTTACAGAAGAAGAATACTTAAATATTCTAGATAGTCTCCCTCAAGAAAACTTATATTTGGATGATTCTGATTCAGATAAGTTTATAGCTAAGATGGGAGCAGAGTGTTTAATTGAATTGTTAAAAAGAATTGAATTAGACGAACTTTCATATCAATTACGTCATAAAGCTAATAACGAAACTTCTAAGCAAAGAAAAGCAGAAGCTTTAAAACGTTTACAAGTAGTTGAAGCTTTACGTGATGCTAATAAAAATCGAGAAAATAATCCAGAATGGATGATTATGAAAGTAATTCCGGTAATACCACCAGAATTACGTCCGTTAGTGCCATTGGATGGAGGTCGTTTTGCGACATCAGATTTGAATGATTTATACCGTAGAGTAATTATTCGTAACAATCGTTTAAAACGATTGGTTGAAATTAAAGCTCCGGAAGTAATTTTACGTAACGAGAAGCGTATGCTTCAAGAATCGGTAGATTCATTATTTGATAATACACGTAAATCTTCTGCGGTTAAAACCGAAAGTAACCGACCATTAAAGTCTCTTTCCGATTCTTTAAAAGGAAAACAAGGACGTTTCCGTCAAAACTTACTAGGTAAACGTGTGGATTATTCTGCTCGTTCGGTTATTGTTGTAGGACCAGAATTGAAATTATTTGAATGTGGTTTGCCTAAAAATATGGCAGCCGAGTTATATAAGCCTTTCGTTATTCGCAAGCTTATAGAACGTGGTATCGTTAAAACGGTTAAATCGGCAAAGAAAATTATAGACCGTAAAGAGCCAGTAGTATGGGATATTTTAGAAAACGTACTAAAAGGTCATCCAGTATTGCTAAACCGTGCTCCTACGCTTCACCGTTTGGGTATTCAAGCCTTTCAACCTAAATTAATAGAAGGAAAAGCAATTCAATTACACCCACTAGTATGTACGGCCTTTAATGCCGATTTTGATGGAGATCAAATGGCGGTACATTTACCTTTAGGACCAGAGGCTATTTTGGAAGCTCAATTATTAATGTTGGCATCTCATAATATCCTTAACCCTGCAAATGGTTCGCCAGTAACGGTACCATCTCAGGATATGGTTTTGGGTCTTTATTATATGACGAAAGAGCGTAAATCTACTCCAGAATTGATTATTAAAGGGGAGGGCCTAACATTCTATTCTGCAGAAGAGGTTAATATAGCTTACAACGAAGGTAAATTAGACATTAATGCAGGGATTAAAATACGTGCAAACGATTTTAATGAAGCAGGGGAACTAGTTCCTCAAATTATACAGACTACTACAGGGCGTGTACTTTTTAATGAAAAAGTACCTACTGCGGCAGGATATATAAATCAAGTATTAACTAAGAAAGCACTTCGAGATATTATTGGAGATATTTTAAAGGTAACTTCAGTTCCAGAAACAGCGGCGTTCTTAGACGAGATTAAAACGTTAGGATATAACTTTGCCTTTAGAGGTGGATTATCATTTAGTTTGGGAGACATCATTATTCCGCCAGAAAAGCAAACAATGATTGATGCAGCTAATTCTAAAGTAGATAATATTATAGGAAACTATAATATGGGACTTATTACAAATAACGAACGTTATAACCAAGTTATTGATATATGGACCTCTACAAACTCTGAATTAACAGAGCTATCTATGAAGCGTATTAGTGAAGATCAACAAGGATTCAACTCGGTGTTTATGATGCTTGATTCTGGGGCTCGTGGATCTAAAGAGCAGATTCGTCAGTTAACAGGAATGCGTGGATTAATGGCAAAACCTAAAAAATCTGCAGATGGTGGTGGAGCTATTATTGAAAATCCAATTATTTCTAACTTTAAAGAAGGTCTTTCTATTTTAGAATACTTTATTTCTACTCACGGTGCGCGAAAAGGTCTTGCTGATACAGCTTTGAAAACAGCAGATGCAGGGTATTTAACACGTCGTTTAGTAGATGTATCTCAGGATGTTATTATTAACGAAACAGATTGTGGAACTTTACGAGGTGTTGAAGTAGAGCCATTAAAAAAGAACGAAGAAATTATAGAGTCTTTAGGGGCTCGTATAGTAGGGCGTACTTCTTTAAATGATGTTATTAATCCAGTTAATCAAGAAGTTATTGTAGAAGCTGGACAATTTATAGGAGAAAAAGAAGTGGAGCTTATCGAAGCAGCGCCAATTGATTCTGTAGAAGTTCGTTCAGCATTAACATGTGAAGCTAAAAGAGGAATTTGTGTAAAGTGTTACGGTCGTAACCTTGCTACAAATAAAACAGTACAATTAGGAGAAGCAGTAGGAGTTGTGGCAGCACAATCCATTGGAGAACCGGGTACTCAATTAACGCTTCGTACCTTCCACGTAGGAGGTATTGCAGGAAACATTTCAGAAGAAAATAGTTTGAAAGCTAAATTTGCTGGAGTTGCAGAAATTGATGAATTGAAGATTGTTAAAGGAGAAAATGCTGAAGGAAAGTTAGCAGATATCGTTATCTCTCGTACTTCTGAAATTAAAATTATTGAACCAAAAACTAAAATAGTATTAAGTACTAATTTAATTCCTTATGGATCAGAATTATTAATCACTTCTGGTGATAAGGTTAATGTTGGCGATGTAGTTTGTACTTGGGACCCATATAATGGTGTAATTGTTTCAGAATTTTCTGGTGCTATTAAATATGAAAATTTAGAGCAAGGTATTAACTATCAGGTAGAAATCGATGAACAAACAGGTTTCCAAGAAAAAGTAATTTCTGAATCTAGGGATAAGAAAAAGATTCCATCTTTACTTATTATGGGTAAAGGAGAAGAAGTGTTGCGTTCTTATAATTTACCAGTGGGTGCTCACTTAATGGTAGAAGACGGAGAGAAAATTAAAGAAGGTAAAGTACTGGTAAAAATACCTCGTAAGTCTGCAAAAGCAGGTGATATTACAGGGGGTCTGCCTCGTGTAACGGAGTTATTTGAAGCTCGTAATCCTTCAAACCCTGCTGTAGTTTCTGAAATAGACGGAGTGGTTTCTTTTGGTAAAATAAAGCGTGGTAATAGAGAAATTATTGTAGAATCTCGTTTAGGAGATGTTAAGAAATATTTAGTAAAACTTTCTAATCAAATCTTAGTACAAGAAAATGATTTTGTACGAGCAGGGATGCCATTATCTGATGGAGCAATAGCACCAGTGGATATTTTAAAAATTCAAGGACCATCTGCAGTACAGCAGTATTTAGTAAATGAAGTACAAGAAGTATATCGTTTACAAGGAGTAAAGATTAATGATAAGCATTTTGAGGTAGTAGTTCGTCAAATGATGCGTAAGGTTCAGATTCAAGATCCAGGCGATACTATTTTCTTAGAAAACCAATTAGTTCATAAATCAGATTTTATTGTAGAAAATGATCAAATTTTTGGAAAGAAAGTAATAGAAGACGCTGGCGAAAGTGAAAACTTGCGAGCAGGCCAAATTGTAACACCTCGTGAATTAAGAGACGAGAATTCTATTTTGCGTAGAGAAGATAAGAGTTTAGTAGTAGCAAGAGAAGCTTCTCCAGCAACTGCAACTCCAATTCTTCAAGGTATTACAAGAGCATCGTTGCAAACTAAATCATTTATTTCTGCAGCCTCTTTCCAAGAGACTACTAAGGTATTGAATGAAGCGGCAGTAAGCGGTAAGGAAGATTACTTAGAAGGACTAAAAGAGAATGTGATTGTTGGTAAGAAAATTCCAGCAGGAACAGGAATGCGTAAGTATGATTCTTTAATTGTAGGTTCTAAAGAAGAGTATGATAATCGTACGAAAGAAGTAGAACAACCAATGAATTTTAATTAACTATGGCTCAAGAGCAAGATAATACTAAAAGTTTAAATATTGAAATTGATGAACAAATAGCAGAAGGTACTTATTGTAACCTTGCTATAATAAATCATTCAGCTTCAGAATTTGTAGTTGATTTTATAAATATGATGCCTGGAAACCCTAAAAGTAAGGTGAAAAGCAGAATTATTTTAACTCCGCAACATGCAAAAAGATTGGCACATGCTCTTAATGAAAATATTAGAAAATTTGAAAAAGAACATGGTAAAGTAAAGGATTATGAAAATCCTAGTATTCCATTAAACTTTGGTCCAACAGGACAAGCTTAGAAAAAAAGCCTTGAATTTAGTTCAAGGCTTTTTTATTGAAAATAATTATTAAAAAGTAAATTAAAATAACTATTCATTATAATTGATAAAAAAACTCATTTTTTTAATACGTAAAATAACGAGTCTTTTCATTTGTTAATATTGTGGATTGTTTTTTGAAATTTAAGCTCTTAAAACGGCTTAAATTTCAAAATTCGGAAGTAAAGTGAAATTTTAGAGTTTTAAATTTGTCTTGAGTCATTTGCAAGCTAAATTGTGAGTCCGCTAAAAATACTAACTGACCTTTTTTGTCTTTAGCTAAAAACTTACTTTTAATACGTTTAAATTCTTTAAATTCCTCATTTTTTTCATTTTCGGCTTCAATCCAGCAAACTTTATATACATTTAAGTTTTCGTAGGTGCATTTAGCACCATATTCATGTTCTAGACGATATTGAATAACCTCGTATTGCAGTGCACCAACGGTACCAATAACTTTTCTTCCATTAAGATCTAGAGTAAATAGTTGAGCTACTCCCTCGTCCATAAGCTGGTCAATCCCTTTGGCTAATTGTTTAGACTTTAATGGATCTGCGTTATTTATATATCTAAAATGTTCTGGAGAAAAACTAGGAATACCTTTATATTGTAATTGTTCGCCTGCAGTAAGTGTATCTCCAATTTTAAAGTTTCCAGTGTCATGAAGTCCAACAATATCACCAGCATATGAGATGTCTACAATTTCTTTTTTTTCAGCAAAAAAAGCGTTGGGGCTAGAAAATTTCATCTTTTTGCTTAAACGGGTATGTAAATAAGGTGTATTTCTTTCGAAGGTACCAGATACAATTTTTATAAAGGCCAATCTATCCCTATGTTTAGGGTCCATATTAGCATGTATTTTAAATACAAAGCCAGTAAATTTTTTTTCTTGTGGAGAAACTTCTCGTAAATCGCTTTCTTTTGGTCTTGGCATTGGGGCAATATTTATAAAGCAATCCAAGAGCTCTCGAACACCAAAATTATTTAAAGCAGATCCAAAAAATACGGGTTGCAAATCCCCAGATTGATAAGCATGGGAGTTAAATTTAGGGTAAATACCAGTTACTAGTTCCACTTCTTCTCTTAAAGTATTAGCACTAGTATCCCCAATTAAATCATCAAGTTTTGAATCGTTAAGATTATTTATTTCAATAGTGTTATGAATATTTTTAGAAGAATCATCTTCGAAAAGGTTAATGTTTTTTTCCCAAATGTTATATATTCCTTTAAAATCGTATCCCATTCCAATAGGGAAGCTAAGAGGGGTGACATTTAGTCCTAATTTTTGCTCTACTTCATCTAATAAATCAAAGGCATCTTTACCTTCTCTATCCATTTTGTTAATAAAAACAATCATGGGTATTTTGCGCATTCTACAAACAGAAACTAATTTTTCTGTTTGCTCTTCAACTCCTTTTGCAACATCAATTACAACAATCACACTATCTACAGCAGTTAATGTTCTAAAAGTATCTTCGGCAAAGTCTTTATGACCAGGAGTATCTAGAATATTTATTTTGATATTTTTATAATCAAAAGCTAATACAGAAGTTGCTACAGAGATTCCTCTTTGGCGCTCTATTTCCATGAAATCACTAGTAGCTCCTTTTTTTATTTTATTTGATTTTACAGCACCTGCTTCTTGTATTGCTCCTCCAAAATAAAGTAATTTTTCAGTTAATGTAGTTTTACCAGCATCAGGATGAGAAACAATCCCAAAGGTTCTTCGACGTTTAATTTCTTCTTCAAAAGTCAACTTCATATTCTAGGTTTTAGTCATGCAAAAGTCTATTTAATAAGTCGGATATGCAATAATAATCTTTTTTTTTAGAGAATTTATCTAATGCTGGTTTATCGATATTATAATGTGTTTAAACGAAAAAAACTAATGCTTGTATTAATTTTAGAATATCTAAAATATTTTTTGACGTTAATTTAGTTTTTGTTAAGGTTTAGCCTTATAAAATGTAAGTTAACTTAATCGAAGATTTACAATCTTGTAGATTTTGAACATTTATTTTTAACTTTTTTAGGTTTAAAGCACTTCAGTAATTGAAATTAATAAAGTGAATTACGATATGGTAATTTCGGGAGAAGGATATAAGGTATTGATAATACGGGGGTAATTATTTTTACGCCTTCTCCAGAATTTACGAAATATTTTTTGAATATTTGAGATTCGATATACTATCCACCACTAAAAATATAGTACTAGAATTTTAATTTTCTAAAAAATCATCTAAAAAGCATACTTTCTAGAAGTAGTCACTTTATCGGACTAATCAATCGTTTTAACGAAAAAAACAATAATTCTAATCCGTTTTCCGTTATTTCGAAACCATTTTAATGTTAATTTGTTCTTTGTAATAGCTGATTCTATAATGGTTTTAGTTATAATATTGAAAATCAAAAACTTAAGTTTTTATGAATTGTAATTACTTTTTTATCAACCTGTCATTAAGATATTTTAAGAGTGTCTTTCTGTTTTTTATTTTTTTAGCAGTAAGTAGTTTTGAGGTTTTGGTTGCCCAATCTGTTATATGTCCTACTGGTGTTAATGTCGGTATTGGTGTTCCTGTTACAGGTGATCTCACGGTAAACGGTTTTGGAGTTGGAGAAACAGATTTGACAGATTTAGATGATGATTTAAATGCTATCTATCCATTTAATGGAGCTTCTTTAAATTTTGATTTTAGAGTAGAAGGAACAGCTAACTTTACAAATAATGGAAGTGTTCGGTCTGGAGTTAGAGTGTTTAATCAAACAACAAGTGGAGGAGTTATTAATGTGCAAGCTAATAATACTAACTTTGATAATGGAGATATCGCTATTTATACATTAACTTTTACAGAGCCTGTAACAAATGTGAATTTCTCGTGGACAGGGCTAGACTTTGGGGATGTAGCAGAATTTCAAGCAAATAACAATGGTACTCCGGTGGCTATAGCTATAGATAATTTTAATTTTGTTAATGGTTTAGGAGGAGCTGTAACTACGATTCCGGGAAATGAGTCTAATGGAACGCCTTTACTTACAGGAAATGGTACTACATTGCCAAGGGTGACGACTTCGAATAATCAATCGCCAGGAAATGATACGGTTAATGGTGCAACTGTTAATGTATTGTCGCCAATTACTCAAATAGTAATAAGGACAGCGAAAAGGTCAAGAGATAATGGAAATCGTAATAATGGCAATGTTACAATGCAGTTTTCTTTTTTATCTTATTGCGTAATTGATAATCCTATTGATGATGATGATGAGATTTTAGCAACTAATGAAGATACTGTATTAACAGGAGATTTGTTTGCTAACTTGGTAGATGCGGATAGTAATAATCACAATATAACAAGTGCAAATGTAGATTTAGATGGTGATGGTGTGTCTGATGCTTTAAGTTTAGGGAACCCAACTTTAATTGAGGATTCATTAGGTAATCCAATTGGAGAGATTACGGTGAATGCAGATGGTAGTTTTACTTTTGAACCTGCATTAGATTATAATGGAGCCGTACCAAATATAAATTATGATATTGTAGATAATAATGATCCTACAGATACAGATAGTTCAGTGTTGAGTATTACGGTAACACCAGTAAATGATGCGCCAGTAGCAACAGATGATACGCAAGATATTCTAGAAGATGAAATTAGCGTAATTAGAGTTTTAGATAACGATGTTGATCCCGATAATGATTTATTAGCAATAACTGAAATTGATAATATACCTGTCTTGCCAGGGGATTCTGTTACTTTATCGGATGGAACGATAGTTACTTTAAATAATGATGGTACTTTAAGTGTTAACCCAGTAGATGATAGTGTAGCACCAATAAGCTTTGTGTACACAATTAGTGATGGAAATGGAGGAGAAGATGAAGGGCAAGTGAATTTAATGATTAATTCAATTCCATTAGGAACAGTAAGTGGTATTGTTTACAATGATGAAGATAATAGTGGAACGTTAAATGGATTAGAGAATGGATTTGCAGGTGTAGATGTGTTTGCAGATTTAAATAATAACAATATTCAAGACATTGATGAGCCAAGTGCAATTACTGCAATAGATGGAAGCTATACAATAGCAGATGTACCAGCGGGGTCGCCAGTATCGATAATAATTGATATTACAGATTTACCTTTAGGAGCTATTCAATCACAAGGGACTAATCCAACAGAAGTAACGCTAATTACAGGTGGAGATGTTCAAGAAGAAGAAAACGGATTTAATGTTCCAACAATAATAGGAATCCCATCAGTAAATGCGATAAGTAATGAGATTGAGAGGGAAGGGGATACTTTTGAATTTACAATTACTTTAGATAGACCAGTAACAGAGGAAACTCAGGTTGAAATAGTTATAACAGATAGATTATTGCCAATACCATCTGGATTAGAATTTAGTCAAATTCCTGATGATGCGACTATACAAGCATCTGATGATAACGATTTTAATTCAACAGGTTTTGATAGAGATGCTATTATAGTAACCTTTAATGCAGGAGAATCAGAAGCAACGTTTAGTGTAGCTACAACTGACGATACAGAAAATGATCCCTACGAAACTTTTGAAGTTTCAATTGGAAATCTGTTAACTGGGATGCTTAATCCTACAGCAATTACAGGTACAGGAGTTATTATTCCAGAAAGTAATATTGTTGGACACCTATACTTCGATTATAATGCTAATGGTACTCAGGAAACTAATGAAATAAACTTAGAGGGAGTTCAATTAAATGTTGTGGATGCTTTAGGTAATATTTTTACAGTACTTACAGATGCACAAGGAGATTGGAGATTGGATAATTTACCATTTGGAGAAACAACATCTTCAATTGTGTTATCAACATTGCCTAATGGTGTTTTTCAAACAGAAAATACTACTTCACGATTAATAGATGTAAATAATGATTTAACAAGTACTATTGTTATATCTGATTTTACACCCCGAGTAGATTCTTTTGTTTCTGTGGATGGTTTTGCACCAAGCTTAATTTTACTTAAATCGGGAGTTTATGTGGACGTAAATGGTAACGGAATTCCAGATGTAGAGGACGAGATTCAGTACAACTATAGAATAGTAAATCAAAGTACAGAATCTATTACGGATATTGTATTAACAGATGATATTTTAAGAGGTAATAGGGGTGTGAATTTTGATTCTAATGGCAATACATTAGATCTTTTAAATGCTGGAGAAGAGTTTGTTTTTACTTCTACATATAATCCAGAGGCTTTTGAGATTGAAAATAATGGAAATATAATTACTTTAAATGTAGAAAGTCAAGCCTCTGTAAGTGGTATGTTAGCGTTAGGAAGTATTACAATAACTGACAATGCTTCAGATAATTTGGAAGCAATTGATTTAGATTTTACAGATTTTGATAGTAATCAAGAAATTGATGATTCAACGGTAGTAACTATAGAGGCGTTAAATGTACTAGGAACACCGCCAGTAGTGGTAGCTAATACAGGGGTATCACCAAATAGTGGCACGGATAATGATGTATTTACTATTACTGGAATCGAAAATTTTGAAAATACAGTTAAAATTTATAACCGTTGGGGAGTAGAAGTTTTTGAAGTACGAAATTATAATAATGAAGATCCTAGTAGGTCTTTTAGAGGGAGATCAGAAGGAAGAATAACTGTTTCAGCGGATGAATTACTTCCTGTAGGAACTTATTTTTATGTGATAACCTATACAACATCAAGTGGTAATGAGGAATGTTTGTCTGGTTATTTATATATTAATAGATAATCTATATTTGTGTTAAAGTTTAAATTAATTATATGAAGTTTTTTTACAGACTATCTTATTTATTCTTATTGTTATGTAGCGTATTAAGTTATGGGCAACAAGACCCACAATACACTCAATACATATACAATACAGTTTCAGTAAATCCTGCATATGCAGGAACACGAGGAGTATTAAGTGTTGTTGGATTGCATAGAAGCCAATGGGTAGGATTAGATGGTGCTCCACGCACTCAAACTTTAGCGATTCACTCACCAATAGGGTTGGGAAAAGTTGGGTTAGGTGGTTCAGTAATTCATGATGAAATTGGACCATCTCAAGAAACCTACTTTAGTGCAGATTTTTCATATACAATACCAACTTCTACTAAAGGTAATTTGAGTTTTGGATTAAAAGCAGGTGGACGTTTATTAGACGTTGATTTTACAAAACTAAGCCTTGTTGATAATACAGATTTTACATTTGCAGGCGGAGGTATTAGAAATCAATTTAGTCCTACGGTGGGAATTGGGGTTTATTACCACACTCAAAAATTATATTTAGGACTTAGTGCACCAAATTTATTAGAAACAGAACATTTTGATAGAGATAATACATCTCTTAATTCTAATACTCAGTTGTTAGCTAAAGAGCGTATTAATTATTATTTAATTGGAGGATATACTTTTAATTTAAATGATGATATATTGTTTAAACCAGCAGCATTAACTAAATTAGTTTTAGGAGCACCATTGCAGATAGATGTTTCTGCTAATTTTTTATTTTATGAAAAATTGACTTTGGGAGTAGCTTATAGACTTAGTGCCGCATTCAGTGGATTAGTAGCATTCCAAATATCGGACAGTACTTTAATAGGTTTTGCTTATGATAGAGAAACAACCGAATTAGGGAATACAAAGTTTAATGATGGTAGTTTTGAATTAACTTTGCGTTTTGAACTATTTAGAAAATATAATCGATTGTTAACCCCAAGATTCTTTTAATAAGGAACTATGTTATAACACTACTAGAAATTATTATGAAGAAAAAATATATTTACGCCATACTATCTATTTTATTCTTTTCTACATTGGCCTTTAGCCAACAAAAACAAGAAAGGCAAATACAAAAAATAGATAAGAAATTTAATAAGTTTGCTTATATAGATGCACAAAAAATTCTCCAAAAAGTAGCTCAGGAAGGATATAGAAGCAAAGATTTATTTCAAAAATTAGGAGATAGTTATTATTTTAATGCAGATTATATTAACTCGAATGTATGGTATGCAGAATTAATGATTGATTATATTAATGATGTTACTCCAGAGTATTATTTTCGATATGCGCAGTCTTTAAAATCAGTACAAAGATACGACGAATCGGATCAAATGATGAGTAAGTTTTATGCTTCTAAAGGTAAAGACAGTCGAGCAGAACGTTATCAAAATCAACCAGATTATTTGCGTGCTATTAACTTTCAATCTGGTAGATATAAAGTTAAAAATATAAAGGCTAATTCAGCATATTCAGATTTTGGACCAGCTTACTACGGTAAAGAATTAGTATTTGCATCTTCTAGAGATACGGGTTTAGTTGCTAAGCGTGTTCATCAATGGAACGAAAAACCTTTTTTAGATTTATATAAAGGAAAAGTAAAAGAAAAATCTAAAGAAGTTGTAGATGTAGAGAAGTTCAATTCGAAATTAAACACAAAATTTCATGAATCTAATGCAGTATTTACTAAAGACCTTAAAACAGTTTATTTCACAAGAAATAACTATAATCTAGGAAAATATAAAAAGGATGATAATGGTACCAATAGATTAAAAATCTATAAATCAGTATTGAAAGATAATGGAAAATGGTCAAACGCAAAATCGATAAGTTTAAATAACGATCAATATAGTTTAGCACACCCAGCTTTAAGTCCAGACGATAAAAAACTATATTTTTCTTCTGATATGCCTGGTGGATATGGATTGTCCGATATTTATGAAGTTACTATTGCTGAAGATGGTAGTCTTGGTAAACCACGAAACCTAGGGGCAAGTATTAATACAGAAGGAAGCGAAAACTTTCCATTTATTAGTAAAAGTGGCGATTTATACTTTTCTTCTAATGGACATATTGGTTTAGGCGGATTAGATTTGTACGTAACCTCGTTAGACGAATTAGGAAATGTAGGAGCTATTGTTAATCTAGGAGAACCAGCCAATACACCGCAAGACGATTTTTCTTTTATTGTTAATGAAGATGATAAAACAGGATATTTTTCTTCCAATAGAACAGGAGGAAAAGGAGACGACGATATTTATAAGTTTATCCAATTAGAATACGTAAAAGAAAAATGCGAAATTATAATAACAGGTGTAGTTACAGATAAAAGTAGCGGGGAAGTACTTCCAAATGCACAAGTAACCTTGTTTGATTCTAATAATGCTATTGTTGAAACAGTAGTTGTAGGTCCAAAAGCAAATTATGAATTTGTGGTTGAATGTGATAAAAATTACTTTTTAAGAGGCGATAAGGAAACGTATAATTCTGCAGAAGAATTAATAACAACTCCTGCAATTTCCGAAACAATTAATGTGCCTTTACAATTAGAGAAGACAATTAGAAAAGCGAAAATAGGAGAAGACTTAGGTAAAATATTAAATTTAAATCCTATCTATTTTGACTTTGATAAATATAATATTAGATACGATGCTTCTGTTGAATTGGCTAAAGTAATAGCGGTAATGAAAGAATACCCAACGATGAAGATAGATGTACGTTCGCATACAGATAGTAGGGGTAATGATAATTACAATGAAATATTGTCGGATAATAGAGCAAAATCTACTGTAAAATATATTATATCTAAAGGGATAGGAAAAGAAAGATTAACAGGAAAAGGATATGGCGAAAAGCAACCAGTAAATAAATGTATTAACGACGTACCTTGTTCTGAAGAAGAACATCAGTTAAATAGGAGAAGTGAATTTATAATTTTAGAATATTAAAAACCTTTAACTTAAACAAAGTTAAAAAAACATCAAAAGCGTTTCTATTAAGGGACGCTTTTTTTGTGTGTTTACATCAACTTGTTTAGATTTGATATTGATGGATAAAGAGCAGGTAATTTTAGTAGATACTAAAGATAGGCAAATAGGGGTAATGGAAAAGATAGAAGCTCATGAGAAAGCATTGCTTCATCGCGCATTTTCAGTCTTTATATTAAATAATAAAGGAGAATTGATGTTACAGCAAAGAGCTTTTGATAAATACCACTGTGGCGGACTGTGGACAAATACCTGTTGTAGTCATCAAAGAGTTGGAGAAACGACGTTAGAGGCAGCTAAAAGACGCTTGCAAGAGGAAATGGGTTTTGTAACAGCCTTGAAAGAAAAATTTTCTTTTATATACAAAGCTCCTTTTGATAACGGACTTACAGAACACGAGTTAGATCACGTACTAGTAGGGTATTACGAGAAAGAACCTGTTTTGAATTTAAAAGAAGCTGCATCTTGGAAATGGATGAAAATAGAAGCGGTAAAAAATGAGATATATCAAGCGCCTGAAAAGTTTACTCCTTGGTTCAAAATTATTTTTGACAAATTTTACGAAAAAATTTACGATTAATTAAAAAACCATTAAGTTACACCCTCTAATATCGCTATTATCAAAACGACCTAGAATTTCAAAACTCCCATTTACAAAAACTTTTCCTAAGTCTTGAGTAGCTATAAAACTGCACGAATTTATATTAGCTAAATCAATTACATTAATACCTCCAGTTTTGTTAGCTCCTATTAATTGAGTAGCATCTTTAGTACTCCTGCCAATTACCTTCATCCAAGGCGGACAGTTAAAAACACCATTTCCTTTACTATAAGCCTGAGAAAGTAATTCAGTCATTCCATATTCACTATGAATCACTTTTGTGCCTAGTTTTGTATTTAATTTTTCATGAAGTTCAGATCGGATTAATTCTTTACGTCTTCCTTTCATTCCACCCGTTTCCATAACAATAGTGTGTTTTAACTTAAGTTGGAATTTTTCTATAAGATCTAGTAAAGCAAAAGATACCCCAATTAGTAATACAGGTTGTTCTTGAGATTCTAATTTTTGTAACGTTTTAACTAATTCATCAATATTATCTAAATAAAAACCACTGTTAGGATGATTGCTTTCTATTATAAGTTTTTCGGTCATATAAATTAAAGAAGAACCGTTACGCTCTAAATAAGAAGGCAGTAATGCTAATACGCAATAATTAGTTATGTTGCCGTAAAAATTATAGAAGCCTTTAGAAAAACTTGCTTCATATATTTTTAAATTGGTTACATAATGTTTGCTAGTCTTATTTCCAGAGGTTCCGCTACTGGTAAAAACAACTTCGTGCGAGTTTTGATTACAAGTAATTTTTTCTTTTTTAAAAAAATCTATAGGTAAAAAAGGGATGTCAGATAATTCTTTTACAGAATTTTTACTTACTCCTAATAAATTGCAAAATCGTTGATAAATAGAATTATTGTTATACTGATATTTAAAAACTTCTAAAGAAAGAGATTGGAACTCTATGTCTGTAGAAATAGTAAAAATAGAAGCTTCGTCCATAGCGTAAAGTTAAAAAAGCGATTGTTTAAAAAATAGAAAACAATCGCTTTTTTAACTTTACTTATGTCTTAGAAAAATATTAATATTTGAAGCAAATAGTAATTGTAATAATCTTCTAATGTATAATTGGAGGTTAAACCTGTTTTAGATTTTTAAGATAAAGCAGGAATACGTAAAACTTGACCTGGATAAATCTTATCTGGGTGAGTTAACATAGGTTTGTTTGCTTCAAAAATAATTTCATACTTCATAGCATTACCATATACTTCTTTTGAAATTTTACTTAAGTAATCTCCTTTTTTAACCGTATAAAAAGTAGCTTCTGGTTCTTGTATTTCTACTTCCACTTCCATTTGGTCATCAACCTGTGCAATACCTTCTGTGTTACCCACAACAAGAATTACTTTTTCGCGCGTAGCATTATCTTTGGCTAACCCACTTATTGTAGCCGTATCATTACTAATAACTACCTGCATTCCCTGTACGTTTAGCCCAAGCGCATTTGTGGTTTCAATCATTTTGGTTGCCGCGGCTTCATTAGCAGCAACAATTGCTGCCTCAGCCTCAGCTGCTTCTTCAGCTTCAGATTTTCCAATTCCAATTGCAGCACCTGCATTTTTAATAAATGAAAAAATACCCATTCTTTTAATTTTTTTAGTTAAAAAATAATAATAAATTCAAATTACAAAATTTTATTTTAAAATTGGATATGAAAAAAAATAAACGTAATTTATTAGTAAACAATTAATTAGTGTACTTGTGTTTTTTAGGTTTATCTTAAAATAACTTTCCTTTTTTAAAAAAAGAAGCGCCATTACGTTTGTAAGTAACCTTGCCATTACAAGTGCAAAAGTTATAAGTCCCTTTGGCTTTAGTTTCTGTAGTACTAATCAATTTAATATCGGCTATGCTACAGTTTTCCTTTTTAGCAACCTTCTTTTTTAGTTGTTTAATACTGGATCGGCTGCGTTTAAGAAAAGCTTGTACTTGAGTGTTTAACTTAGGTTCTTTGAAATTAGAGTTTAATTGACAAGTTGCAGCTTTGGTTAATTTAGGTTGATTTGTAATTTGCTCAGTTATATTCTTTGATTCTTTAGAGGTATTATTTACTGCTTTTGGTTCAGTTAAGTCGATATACTCCCAAGTATAATCAGCTTTCAGTAATACTCGTCTACCATCTTCAGTTTTTACAATATAATTGTTTTGAGCTTTTGCTAGTATCGAAATAAAACAAATAACGAAAACCAATAAATACTTATGCATAATTTAATTTTTTTCAAAAATAACTTTTTGTTGGGGTTTTCGAAAAAAGACTTTTAAATTTTAAGCAATCAAAGAAGCAGAAGTTTTAAATTAGCGGTCAAAAAATAAATAAGTCTAGTACTATGTTTCCAATACAACGCAATCGACGTTTACGTTATTCCACTTCCATTAGATCTTTAGTAAGAGAAAATCAGTTGTCTGTAAATGATTTTTTAGTACCCATATTTGTTGTAGAGGGTGCAGGAATAAAAGAAGAAATAGCATCTATGCCTAATTATTATAGATTTAGTTTAGATGTATTGGAAGAGGAATTAAAGGAATTATGGAATTTAGGGTTAAAATCAGTATTAGTCTTTGTAAAAGTTCCAGATGAATTAAAAGATAATAAAGGAACTGAAGCATTGAACCCTGAAGGTTTAATGCAACGAAGTATTCGCTTTATTAAAGAAATAGTACCAGAAATGGTTGTAATGACCGATGTAGCTTTAGACCCGTATTCCTCTTACGGACATGATGGTATTGTGAAGGACGGATATGTAGTTAATGATTCCACGATTGAAACTTTGGCTAAAATGGCATTATCCCACGCACAAGCAGGAGCCGATTTTGTGGCTCCAAGCGACATGATGGATGGACGTATTGAAAGTATTAGGGATATTTTAGAAGAAAATGAATATGTTAATACAGGTATTATGAGTTATAGTGCCAAGTACGCATCAGCTTTCTATGGGCCTTTTAGAGATGCATTAGATTCTGCACCAGGATTTGGAGATAAAAAAACATACCAGATGGATCCTGCTAATAGAAAAGAAGCCCTTGCAGAAACATTATTGGATATTCAGCAAGGAGCCGATATTGTTATGGTAAAACCAGGAACAGCATATTTAGATATTATAAGAGATTTAGCTAATGAAATAGATACACCAATAGCGGTTTATCAGGTTAGTGGAGAGTATGCCATGCTTAAAGCAGCAGCAGAAAAAGGATGGTTAAATCACGATGAAGTAATGATAGAGCAATTATTAGCATTTAAGAGGGCAGGGGCTAGTATTATAGCTAGTTATTTTGCTAAAGATGTAGCTAAATTATTACAAGAAGATTTTTTTTAAAAAAATAAAGGAAAAATATGTAATTAATTATGTGTTTGTACGACACAGGTTTATATAAAAAATAATAATTATGAAATGGTATACTCAATTTAGTGCTTACCTAGCTATAGGATTGTCTTTGTTTTCTTGTGTTGAAGATGAAACAGTATTTGTTGATAAATCAGATGTATTAGCTTTTGATAGGCAATTGTTTTCGATTGCGCAAGATGAAAACCCTAGAGTTGAAGTAACAATTAGAAATTCAAACCAAGAAGACGTAAAAGATAATTACGATATAACCTTTACAAGTTCTGATACAGGTGTTTTCACGATTGACAATGAAGGAATTATAAGTCCTGTAGCTGCTGCAATAGGAAGAGAAGCGTCAGTATCGATTACTGCTAAATTAAAATCGTCGGTGGCAAATGAAGAAGATTCAGAAGAAACATTATTACTTACAACGGCAACTGATGATACGATACTGGTTGGAAGAGTTACAATTTCAGATAATGAAGCCTTAAGTTTTGGATCGTCTGAAGAGCAAAGAGCATTAGCTTTAACTGGATTTGAACCTAGAGGGGTTATTAATAATAGAATTACACAAATTAATATCGATAATCAGGATGTAACGCTGAATGCTACTTTTTTTAATTTTAAAAATGAAGACTTGGATAATATACGACTAACATGGATAAGCGATACGCCATCTGTATTAGAAATTGATGCATTAGGTGGACTTTCACCAATTGCCCAAGGTGTTACAAATATAACCGTTTCTGCTGTGATAGACGGAGAAACGGTAACTTCAGAAAGTTTAGAAATAGAAGTATCGGAATTAGAAGAAACTGTTGAGGAAGAACCAGAACCAGAAGTGGTAATTGGACCTCAAATTATTGGTTCGGGTACATTACAATCTAATAGCTTCTATACAGTTAGTGGTTCTTTTAGAATTGTTACAGAGAATAATATTAATAGAATAATTATTGGGGATGATTATTTAACAGGTCCAAGATCAATTCCAGATGTAGTACTATACCTAAGTAATAATACCAATTCAAATACAGGTGCACAGTTTATATCTGAAGATATAACTAGATCTGGGGGTCAAGAGTTTATAATACCTGCTAATGTAAATATTAGTAACTACAGAAATGTACTATTGTTTTGTAGAAGATTCAATCAAAGAGTCGGATTTGGAGTTATTAATCGATAATTTGCACTTATAAATTACAGAATAGAATGAAAGTTAATAAAATATTAGGGTATTTAGTTTTGTTGTTGTTGTCATCAAATGCATTTGCTGGAGGTGGATGGACTAAGAAGAAAGGGAAATCTTATATTAAAGTTGCCGGATGGTGGGTAGAAGGAAGAGAATTTTTTAACGGTAATGGTGATGAAAGTCCATCAACTATAGATTCTGGGTTATTTAATGTTAATATCTATGCTGAATACGGTATTACAAACAAATTAACAGCGATTGGTTATATTCCTTTTTTTTCTAGATCATATCAGAACAGAGAGGTAGATCAAGATGGAATACCAAGTGAACAGAGACCAGGAGGGGATATAAATACTTTTGGAGATTCTGAAGTAGGATTGAAATATAGTCTTTATAAGAATAGTAAAATTGCTTTAGCAGTAAGCGTTATATTAGGATTGCCATTTGGAGACGAAGGTTCTCCAGAGGACGTACCTGCCTTAGCTACAGGAGATGGAGAATTTAATCAAATAATTAAACTAGATTTAGGAATTGGGTTGTATAATTCGTCAACAATTGATGTTTACGCTAATACTTATGTTGGATTTAACAATCGAACTGAAGGCTTCTCTGAAGAATTTAGAGGTGGCTTAGAGTTGGGAGCGGGTGTATTAGATAAGAAATTATGGCTTGTGGGTAAAGTAGACGTAATTGAATCATTCGAAAATGGAGATGAAATTGATAATGCGGGCGGTGGCGGTACTATATTTGCTAACAATACGGAGGTAGTGAATGTTGTATCGGAGTTAGCCTATTATTTTACTAAAAAAATTGGAGTTTCAGCTTCTGCTTCATTCCCAGTTTCGGGAACTAATGTTTATGCAGAGCCGGCTTTTAGCGGAGGATTATTTCTAGACCTGAAGTAGGTAATAATATACCTTTTAAAAAGCTGAATTGTTAATTAACAATTCAGCTTTTTTTTGTGAGATATGTTTTTTCTACACTCAAATTAGTTAAATTAGCTATATTATATTTTAAACAAATTATGTTTTTATTATTCCTTTACGGAGCGCTATCTATACTTTTTTCTTTTTTATGTTCTATTTTAGAAGCTGTTTTACTAAGTATTACACCTAGTTTTATAACGCTTAAACAGCAAGAAAATAAGAGTTATGTAGACTATTTGCAGTATCTAAAGAAAGATGTAGATCAGCCACTTATAGCTATTTTAACACTTAACACTATTGCACATACAGTTGGAGCTATCTTAGTAGGTGTCCAAGCAGAAAATTTAGATTTAGAATGGAATGTTTTAGGATTTAATACAGTAGCAATTGTTTCTGCAGTAATGACTTTTTTGATTCTTACAGTATCAGAAATTATTCCCAAAACAATAGGAGCAACATATTGGAAGTCTTTAGCAGGATTTACCACATTAATGCTGAAAATTTTAATTTTCCCTTTACGTTGGACAGGTATTCTGTGGTTATTACAATTAACAACACGTTTAATAGGAAAATCTGCCCATGTAAATACTATGAGTAGGGAAGAGTTTATGGCTATTGCAGACACAGCAGAAGAAGAAGGAGCTATAAAAGGAAATGAAACTACGGTTATTAAAAACTTGTTGGCTTTTAAGTTAATTTCTGCTAAAGATGTAATGACTCCCTTTACAGTAGCACTTATAGAAGACGAAGAAACAAGTCTGTTAGAGTTTCATGAAGAACATAAAAATTTAAAATTTTCAAGAATACCTGTTTTTAAAGATAAATCTCACAATATTACGGGCTTTGTATTGAAAGATGATATATTAGAAGAGCTTGTAGAACAAAACGGAGAGAAGAAATTAAAAGAAATTAAACGAGATATTTTAATAGTAAATAGCTTTCAACCTATACCAGAATTGTTTAATCAATTAATAAAAAATAAAGCACATATTGCTATTGTAGTAGATGAATTTGGTAATATGATTGGGTTAATTACCATGGAAGATATTATCGAAACCTTATTAGGTTTAGAGATAATGGACGAGAGCGATAATGTTGAAGATATGCAAGTCCTTGCTCGAAAGAATTGGGAAAAAAGAGCAAAACGTTTAGGAATTATTCCTATGGAAGAAGTAACTATAGACGATAAATCAAAATCATCTCTAGGCGAAGGTTAAAAATAAATTAATGAAAACAATCGCGAAGAGTTTTAAAAGCATATTTATAATACTTTTTATTCTTGTAGGATTATTATACATTTTTAATTACGAATATATCCTTAGAGGAGTACGTATTGTTTATATGACAGGACATGTTACCGCATATATTGATGATACGCCGCATTTTGACACTAGAGTTATAAAAAATGATTCAAACAAGATTATACCTTGGCAAACTCATTTTAAATACAACAAAATACCAGTTACTAAAAAATTAGATTCTACTCATAAAGCATTAGGTACAGTTGCTTATTTGATTATCAAAAACGACAGTATTTTTCATGAATCGTATGCTAAAGGATACTCTCAAAAAAGTCAAACAAATTCTTTTTCAATGGCTAAAAGTATTACGACAGCTTTACTTTTTAAAGCTATTGATGACGGTTATATAAAGAATTTAGAAGCTAAAGTAAATACATTTTTACCCGAAATAGAAGGAACATATGCCGCTAAACTTACGGTAGGCGATTTATCATCCATGGCATCGGGATTAAATTGGGACGAAAGTTATTCAAGCCCCTTTTCGGTTACAGCACGCGCTAATTACGATGCTGATATTAGAAAATTAATGCTCAACCTTAAAGTAATAGAAGAGCCAGGGCAATCATTTAAATACCTTAGCGGAGCTACCCAAATATTAGGTTTGGTAATAGAAAAGGCAACCAGAAAAAAACTAACAAATTATCTTAGCGAAAGCTTTTGGAAACCTTTAAATATGTCTCAGTTGGCGCTTTGGCAATTGGATAGCGAAAATAGTGGATTAGAAAAAGTATTTTGTTGTATAGCTAGTAATGCCAGAGATTTTGCACGTTTTGGACAATTATGGAACAACAACGGACAATGGCAAGGAAAACAATTAATATCTAAAGAATTAGTTGAAAAAGCGCAACAACCAAGATTTAAAGAATCCCCAGAGTATGGGTACGGTTTATGGTTAGAAGATTATAAAGGGAAAAAGATAACCTATATGAGAGGTATTTTGGGACAATATGTTATTTGTATTCCCCAAGACAATCTTATTATTGTTAGATTAGGTCATCATAGAAGTCCTACTAAACCATCAAGAGCAGGAGCTGATTTTTATATTTATATAGAAGAAGCCTACAAAATGCTCTCAAGAAGGTAGTATGTACAATTTATGAATATAACAATTAATAATATTCTGTTTTTGGATATCGAAACGGTACCCATTCATGAAAATTTTGAAGACACTTCTTTAGAATTACAAGAATTATACGCTAAAAAAACAGCTTATCAACGTCAAGAAAAAGTAAGCCCAGAAGCCTTTTATGAAAAAGCAGGTATTTGGGCAGAATTTGGGAAAATAATCTGTATTTCTGTTGGTTATTTTGTAGAATCACTAAAAAACAGAAGCTTTAGAATAACCTCTTTTTATGGAGAAGAACAAAGGCTACTTATTGATTTTAAAGAATTATTAGATATCCATTTTAATAAAGCGAAACATCTTTTATGTGCTCATAATGGTAAAGAGTTTGACTTTCCGTTTATTGCTAGAAGAATGTTAATTAATGGAATAGCATTACCAAGTAAGCTAAACTTGTTTGGGAAAAAACCTTGGGAAATTCCGCATTTGGACACGTTAGAATTATGGAAATTTGGCGACTATAAAAACTATACATCTTTAAAACTACTAACCACTATTTTTAATATTCCAAGCCCTAAAAATGATATAGACGGGAGTCAAGTATATAAAGTTTATTATAAAGAAAGAAATTTAAAACGGATTGTAACTTATTGTGAAAAAGACACTTTAGCCGTTGCTCAGTTAATTTTGCGTTTTAATCAATTACCATTACTAAAAGAAAACGAAATTATTTGGGTTTCTTCTGGTATAGAAGAAAATCCCATAATATAGTACATACCTTATACAATGCAAGAAAGCGAAGCCCTCCTAAAAGTAAATAATTTATCTATTTCGTTTAATGAAAAGCAAATTATTCATAATGTTTCTTTTTCAATTAAACCAAATACTATTTTAGGTGTTGTAGGGGAATCTGGTAGTGGTAAATCGGTTACTTCAATGGCAATAATGGGGTTGTTGCCTAATAAAATCACAAAAATTAATTCTGGAGAAATTTTATATAACACTAATAATATTTTAGAGTTCTCTAAAGAAGAATATCAACGTTTACGAGGTAACAATATTGGAATGATTTTTCAGGAACCTATGAGTGCTCTAAACCCTTCGATGCGTTGTGGTAAACAAGTGGCAGAAGTATTGCAATTACATTTAAATTTGCCGTTAAAAAAAGCAAAAAACATAGTAATGCAACTTTTTACGAAAGTGAAATTACCTAATGTAGAGCGAATATACAATTCTTACCCTCATGAGCTTAGTGGAGGACAAAAACAACGTATTGTAATAGCTATGGCTATAGCATGTAAGCCAGCTTTACTTATAGCAGACGAACCTACAACAGCTTTGGATGTTACTGTTCAAAAGGAAATTATAGAACTGTTAAAAATGCTTCAGCAAGAGTATAAGATGTCTATAATTTTTATTTCTCACGATCTTAACTTGGTTAGTGAAATTGCCAATGAAACTTTAGTAATGTACCAAGGAAAAATTTTGGAACATCAAAAAACAGATAAATTATTTTTTAGCCCTAAAACAGAATATACCAAAGCACTTATTACTTCGAGACCTAATGATACTATTAGACTTAAAAGATTGCCTACGGTTTCAGATTATATAAACAATCAAGTTATTGAAAACCGTATTACACAGCAAGAAAGAAAACAAAAGCATATTGTAACCTACGCTCAAAAACCATTGTTACGAATTGAAAGCGTAAGTAAAATATTTACAATTAATAAGGGGTGGTTTTCAAAAAAACAATTTAAAGCAGTAGATAACGTTAGTTTTTCTATTTATGAAGGAGAAACACTTGGGCTAGTTGGAGAGTCTGGATGTGGAAAATCTACTTTAGGGAATTTAATTTTAAATTTAACTCCATTAACCAAAGGAACCATTTTTTATAAAGATAAAGATATAAGTCAATTATCAAATTCAGAAATGAAAACCTTAAGAAAAGATATTCAGTTAATTTTTCAAGATCCTTTTGCTAGCTTAAATCCTAAAATTACTATTGGAAAAGCTATAATGGAACCTATGATTGCGCATCAATTATGGGAAAACAATACACAAAGAAAACATAAAGTATTGGAACTGCTAAAACGTGTAGGTTTAGATGAATCATATTACAATAGGTACCCGCATGAGTTTAGTGGAGGTCAGAGACAACGAATTGGAATTGCAAGAACTATAGCATTACAACCCAAATTAATTGTTTGTGACGAATCGGTAAGTGCTTTAGATATTTCGGTTCAAGCACAAGTTTTAAATTTATTAAACGAACTTAAAGAGAATTATAAATTTACATACCTATTTATATCTCACGATTTGTCGGTAGTAAAATACATGGCAGATAATTTATTAGTAATGAAAGAAGGTAAAATAGTAGAATCGGGAGAAGCAGACTATCTCTATAATAATCCAAAACAAACATACACCCAGCAGTTAATAGGTGCAATTCCAAAGGCAATTTCAAACGATTAATTAGCCTATTAGAAATAATTTTTTTAAAATATAAAATATACCCGAAAAGAACTCGCTAGTGTCTCCTTTTTTGTAGCTTTTTGTATTTTGTATAGTTACACTTTTAGTTTGTGCACTAGTAGCATTTAGAGTCTTTGACGGTAACGTAGCTTCCATTAAATCTATATCCTAATTATTAATTAATTTTGAAAGGTTTAAATATATAACTTTTTAAAATTCAAATCGACTAAAAGTATTTAAAAATCGATTAAAAACGTGATTTTTTAACATTTATCAAAAAAAATATCGTTTTAGTATTAAAAACTGCATTTTATGAAAATAATTGTGTGTAAAAAAATGATATTTTTAAAAATTAAAATGTTCTTTTTATTAAGCATGTAATTTGAGCCTTAAATAAGGCTCAAATTACATGCTTAATATTTTTTTAATAAGAGTATATATTTCAACCTCTAATAAACATAATGCCTATTTATAATTTTAAGTAATGCAATATGAATAATGTATTGCGGCGTTTATTTATTCTATTTAATATCAGGTTGCGGAGTTGTACGTAAATAAGGCTTAATAACAGTATGTCCTTTTGGAAACAAAGTAGGGATATCTTCGGTTTTTATCGCAGGAGATACCACGCAATCGTCACCATTTTTCCAATTAGCAGGAGTAGCTAATTTTTGATATGCTGTAAGTTGTAACGAATCAATAACTCGTACTAATTCATCAAAATTTCGACCTGTCGATGCAGGATATATTAAAATAAGTTTTATTTTTTTATCAGCACCAATTACAAAAACAGAACGTACAGTAAGTGTATTATCTGCTTTAGGATGAATCATATCGTATAGCGTAGCTACTTTTCTGTCTTCATCTGCTATAATAGGGAAATTTACAGTAGTATTTTGAGTTTCGTTAATATCTTTAATCCATCCATGATGTGATTCAACGCCATCTACGCTAAGTGCGGCTACTTTTACATTTCTTTTTTTGAATTGTTCGGTATATTTAGCAACAGTGCCTAATTCGGTAGTACAAACAGGCGTATAATCTGCAGGGTGCGAAAATAAAATACCCCAACTATCTCCTAACCATTCGTGAAAATTAATTTCCCCTTCAGAAGTTTGTGCGGTAAAGTCGGGAGCTGTATCCCCTAATCTAAGTGCTGACATTATTTTAATTTTTTATTATTATTACTATTGGTAGTCGAAATTTTATTTACGTATTATCAGTTTAATAAAAATCAATATATATTTATTAAGCCAAAAAAATATTTCGCCTTAATAAATATACAAAAGCTTTTTTGATTACAGATACATTAGCGTTTATTGTAAAAATTAAAGAAAAGGAGTTCTATAGCAGAAAGTAATAAAATAATAAATTGCTGTTTCGAAGATTTTTTAAATAAAACTGACTAAAAGTCACTTACCAGTCTTTAAAATCGGACATTTTGTCTTTTTTAAAGGTTGGTATTGTAATTGACTACTAAGAGTACAACACAACTAAATTGAAAAATTTGGTTCTAAAACTCTTAGATAATGAATTTTAATAATTATACCATAAAGTCTCAAGAAGCCGTACAACAAGCACAACAAATTGCGCAAAGCTATGGGCATCAGCAAATAGAAAATGAGCATATTTATAAGGCAATAACTGAAGTAGACGAAAATGTACTGCCGTATTTGCTTAAAAAACTCAATGTAAATCAGCAGCTAATAAATCAAATTTTAGAGAGTACGCTACAAAGTTTTTCGAAGGTAACAGGAGGGCAACTACAGTTAGGAAGAGAAGCAAATACTACTTTGTTAGAAGCGAGTACAATTGCTAAAAAAATGAAAGATGAGTATGTGTCTATAGAGCATTTGTTGTTAGCCATTTTTGATTCTAAAAGTAAGATAGCTCAAATTCTAAAAGACCAAGGAGTCACTAAGAAAGGGTTACAGTCAGCTATAGAACAAGTGCGTAATGGAGAGCGTGTTACCTCCCAAAGTGCCGAAGATACCTATCAATCCTTAAATAAATATGCTAAAAACCTTAACGATTTAGCCGAGAAAGGTAAATTAGATCCAGTAATTGGTAGAGACGATGAAATTCGTAGAGTTTTACAAATTTTATCCCGAAGAACTAAAAATAACCCTATGCTAGTAGGTGAGCCGGGTACAGGTAAAACCGCTATTGCAGAAGGTTTGGCTCATCGTATTATTTCTGGAGATGTGCCAGAAAACTTAAAAGAAAAACAGTTGTTTTCTTTAGATATGGGAGCACTTATTGCAGGAGCGAAATACAAAGGAGAATTCGAAGAACGTTTAAAATCGGTAGTAAAAGAAGTAACCAATTCGGATGGAAATATTATTCTTTTTATAGACGAAATTCATACACTAGTTGGAGCAGGTGGTGGAGAAGGAGCTATGGATGCTGCAAATATTTTGAAACCGGCTTTAGCTAGAGGGGAGCTTAGGGCTATTGGAGCTACAACTTTAGATGAATATCAAAAATACTTTGAAAAAGATAAGGCCTTGGAACGACGTTTTCAAAAAATACTTGTAGAAGAGCCAGATACAGAAAGCGCTATATCTATTTTAAGAGGAATTAAAGATAAGTACGAAACCCACCATAAGGTTCGTATTTTAGATGAAGCTATTATAGGAGCAGTAGAATTATCACAGCGCTATATTTCCAATCGTTTTTTGCCGGATAAAGCAATAGACTTAATGGACGAGGCAGCTTCTAAATTGAGAATGGAAATTAATTCTAAGCCTTTAGAATTAGATGTTTTGGATCGAAAAATAATGCAATTGGAAATAGAAATAGAAGCTATTAAGCGCGAAAATGATGTAGAAAAATTAAAAGGACTAAATGCAGAATTAGCAAACCTTAAAGAAGAACGCAATGCTATTTATACCAAATGGAGTGGAGAAAAAGAGGTGGTAGATAACATTCAACAGCATAAACGGGAAATAGAAGAATTAAATTTAGAAGCCGATAGGGCAGAGCGTAATGGAGACTATGGAAAAGTGGCCGAGTTACGCTACGGAAAAATAAAAGAAAAGCAAGAAGTTTTAGAGAAGCTTATGGCTACCTCTGCAGATAAAGGGGAAAGTGCTTTAATTAAAGAAGATGTTACTTATGAAAACATTGCCGAGGTTGTAGCTAAATGGACAGGAATTCCAGTAACCAAGATGCTACAAAGCGATCGAGAAAAATTATTAAAGTTGGAAGACGAATTGCATAAACAGGTAGTAGGACAACATAATGCTATTGAGGCAGTAAGTGATGCTATTCGAAGAAGTAGAGCAGGGCTTCAAAACCCAAGTAAACCCATAGGTACTTTTTTGTTTTTAGGAACTACTGGAGTTGGAAAAACGGAATTAGCCAAAGCTTTAGCAAACTATTTATTTAATGATGAAACAGCTATGGCACGTATTGATATGAGCGAATATCAAGAACGTCATTCGGTAAGTAGGTTAGTAGGAGCACCTCCTGGCTATATAGGATACGATGAAGGAGGGCAGCTTACCGAAGCAGTACGTAGAAAACCTTATTCGGTAATATTATTAGATGAAATAGAAAAAGCACATCCAGATACGTTTAATATTTTGTTACAACTATTAGATGAAGGAAGATTAACTGATAATAAAGGACGAACAGCCGATTTTAGAAATACGATTATAATTATGACTTCTAATATGGGGAGTGAAATTATAAAGGATAAATTTGAAACTATCGATAACCCAGAAAAGGCATCTGAATTAGCTAAAATTGAAGTTTTGGGAGTTTTAAAACAACAACTTCGCCCAGAATTTTTAAATAGAATTGACGATATTGTAATGTTTAGCCCATTAACACAAGATAATATTACCGAAATTGTAGATATACAATTAAAAGGTTTAGCCCGTATGTTGTCGGAACAAAATATAACTATAGATGCGACCACAGAAGCTAAAGTTTTGTTATCAGAAAAAGGGTTTGACCCAGAATTTGGAGCAAGACCAGTAAAAAGAAGCATACAAAAGTTGGTTTTGAATGAGCTGTCTAAAAAAATGCTCTCTGGAGAGGTAAAAAAGGAAAGCACAATTCTTATAGATACCTTCGATTCTAAAATTGTTTTTAGGAATATTTAATTTTTGGCACACTATTTGATCTATTAAATATAGTTTAGTTAGTTTTAAGTTAGTTGGTTAGTAACGCTCGTAAGATTTTATATCTTACGGGCGTTGTTTATTTAAGTAATAAACTTGATATGTTTAATCTCTACAAGTTTAGTTACCAGATGTTTGCATCGTACAAAGAAGAAATTTTTGAAAATCGTAGGTTTTCATCAAAGAAATTAGAATTCTAACAAATACGTTGCATGCTTGTATCGAGGAAATTTATTAATTACATAATTTAATCAAAAAAGAAGTATTTTAGTAGCAAATTATGAAGACAAAAGTACAAACGGTAAATATCCAAAATAAAAAAGCCAAATTTGAATTTGAAATTTTGGATAAATACACCGCAGGAATTGTACTGCGAGGTACCGAAATTAAAGCGATACGCGAAGGTAAAGCAAGTATTGCCGAGAGTTTTTGCGAGTTTAATGATAAAGGAGAGCTTTTTGTGGTGAATATGACTATTCAAGAATATTCACATGCTACTTACTTTAATCATAATCCTAAATCGGAACGTAAGCTATTATTAAATAAAAGAGAACTTAAAAAATTGGAAAAAGAAGTTTCTCAAAAAGGATTAACCATTGTTCCTTTAAAAGTTTTTACTACAGAAAAAGGCTTTGCTAAAATGATTATTGCATTAGCTAAAGGAAAAAAGATATATGATAAACGAGAGACAATAAAAGATAGAGACAATAAAAAAGATTTAGCGCGTATAAAAAAGAATTTTTCATAATTCATTTGTAGCACTCTAATCGATACCTTTGGGGGATGCTTCATTTATTTCAACAACATATTATTAAATACTTTCCTAAACTTACAGAAGCAAAGCTTGGTGTTGCTATTAGTGGAGGAGTAGATAGTGTTGTGTTGGCTCATTTGTGTTTACGTTCGGGAATATCCATTTCGTTATTACATTGTAATTTTCAATTAAGAGGCATTAGTAGTGATGGAGATCAATCCTTTGTAAAACGTCTTTCCGAAGTTTGGGGAGTCCCGTTTATTACCACAGAGTTTAATACCAAGGGCTATATAGAAACTCATAAAACTTCGGTTCAACTTGGGGCAAGAGAATTGAGGTATAAATGGTTTCAAAAAATGAGTAAGTTGTATTATTTAGATGGGATTGCTACAGCACATCATGCCGATGATAATTTAGAAACTTTTTTAATTAATTTATCTAGAGGGACAGGTATAGAGGGTTTAACAGGAATTCCTATAGTTAATGGAATATATATACGCCCGTTGTTACCTTTTTCTAAAGAAACGATTATTACTTATGCTAAAGAAAACAAGCTTTTATGGCGAGAAGATGCAAGTAATGCCGAAACCAAATACTTGAGAAATAAGTATAGACACACAGTTATTCCAGCCATAAAAGAAGCTCAGCCCAGCGTATTGAACAATTTTAATACTACTATAGAATATTTGCAGCAGACGCAAGCATTAGTGAAAGCATATGTTTCGAAATTTAAAAACAAACACTTCAAAGAAGAGAAAGCTTATAATGGTTATCAAATAAACATAGAAGCAATTATAAAGGAACCTCAATCAGAAATATTATTATTTGAATTATTTAAAGAATATGGATTTACAGCTTGGTCAGATGTTTCTTCGCTTTTGAAAGCACAGTCAGGAAAAAAAATACTTTCATCTACCCATATTTTGTTAAAAGATAGAACCCATTTAATACTTTATGTTAAAAAGCAAGAAATAAAGGAAACTTTTGAGTTAACAAGTAACGAGGCTGCAATAGAGCTCTCGGAGAAGGAAACACTATCAATCTTAAAAGTAAGTAAAAGTGAACCCAATAAAAATAACAATGTAGTATATTTAGAGGCAGAAAAGTTGGAATATCCTTTAATTGTAAGAAAGAAGAAAGATGGCGACTATTTTTATCCTACAGGAATGTTAGGAAAAAAGAAACTTAGCAAATATTTTAAGGACGAAAAATTTTCTATTCCCCAGAAAAATGTCACATGGTTGCTATGTTCTGGAGACAATATTGTATGGGTAATGGGATATAGGGCCGATAAGAGATTTTTAATTGACGAAAAGTCAAAAACAATACTAAAACTAGAGTTTATAACAAACAGTAAATAGTTTATGAATTATATAAAAAAAGTGCTTGTTTTTTTAAGTTTAATATTTGGGATATTTACTATAACAGCACAAGTTTCTAATCCAGTAATATGGAGTGCCTCCGCCTCTAAAATAACAGAAAACGAATACGAATTAGATATTGTAGCCACAATTGAACATCCTTGGCATATTTATAGTCAACATTTAGAAGGAAATGAAGGTCCCATTCCAACAAGTTTTACTTTTCAAGCAGAAGGGATTGAGCTTAAAGGAAAAACAATAGAACCTAAAGGGATAACTGGATATGATAAAACTTTTGAAATGGAAATTACCTATCATGAAGGAGAGGTACATTTCAAGCAAAAAATTAGAACATTACCTAGTTTTAAAAACCCAATAAATATTGTTACATTTTCAATGGTTTGTAACGATGAAGCTTGTTTACCCCCAGAAGAAAAAGAAATATTAGTAAATCTTTCAGGATTTGGAGAAGCATCAACTAATATAGTTGTAGACTTAACAGAAAAAGACGCTTTATTATCTAAAGAATTAACGTTAGATATTAAATCATCACAAGGCTTCGAAATCTCTAAAACAGCGTCAAAAAGCTTGTGGAATTTATTCTTTTTAGGATTTATAGGAGGTTTTATCGCTTTATTAACGCCTTGTGTATTTCCTATGATTCCTTTAACAGTTTCTTTTTTCTCTCAAAGTTCAGGAAATTCTAAAGCAGGAATATTTAAAGCCTTGCTATACGGTCTTTTTATAGTAGTTACGTATATGCTGGTAAGTGTTCCCTTTCATTTGTTAGATTCGGTAAATCCAGATTTATTAAATAATGTATCCACAAACACTTGGTTAAATGTTACCTTTTTTGTTGTTTTTATAGTGTTTGCTATTTCATTTTTTGGCTATTTTGAAATTGCGTTACCGTCAAAATGGGGTAATGCAATGGATGTAAAAGCAACTAGTTTAGGAGGAGGACTAGGAGTTTTTTTTATGGCATTAACCTTAGTATTGGTTTCATTTTCTTGTACAGGACCTATTTTAGGCTCTTTATTAGGGGGCTCTTTAACTAATGACGGAGGAGCGATACAGCTAACGTATGGTCTATCTGGTTTTGGGTTAGCTTTGGCATTACCTTTTGCTTTTTTTGCGTTATTTCCTAATTTATTAAAAAAACTACCTAAAAGTGGAGGGTGGATGACAACAGTAAAAGTAGTATTAGGGTTTATTGAAATAGCATTTGCATTAAAATTTTTGTCTAATGCTGATTTGGTAGAGCATTGGGGCTTTTTAAAAAGAGAAATTTTTGTAGGCTTGTGGATTATTATAGCTTTAGGATTAGCAGTCTATTTATTAGGTTGGTTTCGTTTTCCACATGATAGTGCTAATCAAAAAATTAGTATTACTCGAAAAAGTTTAGCTTTAATAGTAATTGTTTTTGTAATTTATTTAGTGCCTGGAGTTTTAAAAACAAAAGAAGCAAACCTTAAGCTGTTAAGCGGATTTCCCCCACCTATGGTATATAGCATATACCCAGAACAAGTAAAACATTTTAAAGCACATTCGTTTACTAATTTTGAAGAAGGTTTACTCGAAGCTAAGAAAAGTAATAAGCCACTACTAATAGACTTTACAGGTTGGGCATGTGTAAACTGTCGTAAAATGGAAGAACATGTATGGAGTGTTCCCAATATTAAAAAGATTATCGATAATGATGTAGTGTTAATTTCTTTATATGTAGACGATAGAAAACCACTACCTAAAGAAAAACAATTTGTATTCAAGTATCCTGGATCAAATAGCACAAAAAAAATAAAAACAATAGGGGATAAATGGGCAACTTTCCAAACTATAAATTTTAAAAACAACTCCCAGCCGTATTATGTTTTGATGGATACAAATTTTAATTTATTACAAAAGCCAATAGGAAATACTCCTAATGCAGAGAAATACTACCAATGGTTAAAGGATGGTATCCAGGGATTTAAAAAATAACCAAAATATATTCTTTTAGCAATTAAAGAGATAACCAAAAGTTAAAACAAAGAATCATTATTATTTCCAACAATGAATTCTATAATTTTATATACAAGTTGCTATATTTGTGGGCTATCAATAAGTTAATAGTCTTTATTATAGATTAAACTAATATACTATTCGACAATGGAATATTTAGACTTTGAATTACCAATAAAAGATCTAGAAGAACAATTAGAAAAAGCTTGTTCAATAGGTTCTGAAAGCAATGTAGATGTTACTGATACATGTAAGCAAATAGAAGACAAATTGGCTAAGTTAAAAACTGATTTGTACAAAAAATTGACTCCATGGCAGCGTGTACAATTGTCTCGTCATCCAGAGCGCCCTTATACTTTAGATTATATAAAAGCGCTTTGTGGAGATACTTTTGTGGAATTGCATGGAGATAGAAGTGTAAAAGACGATAAAGCAATGGTAGGTGGTCTTGGAAAAATAGGAGATCAAACCTTTATGTTTATTGGTCAACAAAAAGGACATAATACCAAAACACGTCAGTATCGTAATTTTGGAATGGCTAACCCTGAGGGATACCGAAAAGCATTGCGCTTAATGAAAAGCGCTGAAAAATTTAGAATTCCTGTAGTTACTTTTGTAGATACTCCAGGGGCTTATCCAGGTTTAGAAGCAGAAGAAAGAGGACAAGGAGAGGCAATTGCAAGAAATATATATGAAATGGCACAGCTTGAAGTGCCTATTTTGGTTTTTATTATTGGAGAAGGAGCTAGTGGAGGAGCATTAGGTATTGGAGTAGGAGATAAAGTAATGATGTTAGAAAACACTTGGTACTCTGTAATTTCTCCAGAATCCTGTTCTTCTATTTTATGGAGAAGTTGGGAATACAAAGAGCAGGCAGCAGATGCTCTGAAGCTTACGGCTCAGGATATGCTAAAACAAAAGTTAATAGACGAAATATTAAAAGAACCTCTAGGAGGAGCCCATAGAGATCCAGACGCTACTTACAATATTATTAGAAGTAAAATTTTAGAAAATTATAAAGTACTCCAAAACTTATCACCAGAAGAACTAATTAGTTCTCGAATAGATAAATATTCAAATATGGGAGTGTTTAAAGAGTAGAACCTTTTAAATATCACTTATAAAAAAATCTAAGATCAAAAGTCTTAGATTTTTTTAGCTCTATTAACAAGAAATCAAAGTTATTAACATCCTATTTGTTAGTAAACAGAAGATAAACGAGTTCACAAAATTTCAGCAATAGAATAACAATTTAGTTACATTCGCATAGTATGGAAAAAGTACAGTCGGAACCTCAAAATAACTATACCCAAGGAAATGTAATTTCTCTTGAAAAAGGAAAATTACCCCCTCAAGCCCTAGATTTAGAGGAAGTAGTGTTAGGCGCTATGATGATTGATAAGAAAGGTATTGATGAGATTATTGATATCTTAAGTCCAGATGTATTTTATAAACAAGGCCATAAGTTTATTTTTGAAGCTATAGTAAAACTGTTTGAAGAATCAAGTGCAATTGACTTATTAACAGTTTCTAATCAATTAAAAAAAGATGGGACTCTTGAAAAGTCTGGAGGAGAATTTTACCTTATTCAATTAACTCAAAAAGTAGCCTCATCGGCACATATCGAGTTTCATGCCCGAATAATTCTTCAAAAGTATATTCAGCGAAGCTTAATAAAAATTTCTAACGAAATTATTGAAGATGCTTATGATGAAGCAATTGATGTTTTTGATTTGTTAGATAATGCGGAATCTAAATTATATGAAGTTACCGAAGGTAATATTAAACGATCCTCAGAAACCGCTCAAAGTTTGGTAACCCAAGCAAAAAAGAAAATAGAAGAAATTTCTACAAAAGAGGGGATGAGTGGTGTACCATCTGGATTTACAAAGTTAGACGATCTAACATCGGGATGGCAACCAAGTGATTTAATTATTATAGCGGCTCGTCCAGGTATGGGTAAAACGGCACTTACTTTAAGTATGGCGCGTAATATTGCCGTAGGACAACAAATCCCGGTAGCTTTTTTCTCTTTAGAAATGGCTTCTGTACAATTAATTACTCGTCTAATATCTTCCGAAACAGGATTGAGTTCTGAAAAATTAAGAACAGGGAAATTAGAAGATCATGAGTGGAAACAATTAAATGTAGGTGTTAAAGATTTAGAAAAAGCACCTTTATTTATAGACGATACCCCATCGTTATCTATTTTCGATTTACGTGCCAAAGCAAGACGCTTGTCTTCGCAACACGGTATTAAGATGATTATGATTGATTATTTACAATTGATGACTGCTGGTGGATCTGGAAAAAACGGAAATCGAGAACAGGAAATTTCTATGATTTCTAGAAACTTAAAAGCTTTAGCAAAAGAATTAAATGTACCCGTAATAGCGCTTTCTCAATTATCGCGTGCGGTAGAGACTAGAGGAGGGTCTAAAAGGCCTTTGTTAAGTGATCTTAGGGAATCGGGTGCAATTGAACAGGATGCAGATATTGTATCATTTATTTATCGTCCAGAATATTATAAAATTGATGAATGGGATGATGATGAAGCTTCTCCAACTCAAGGACAAGGAGAATTTATTGTAGCGAAACACCGTAATGGAGGTTTGGAAAATATTCGTTTAAAGTTTGTTGGAGAATTAGGGAAGTTTGATAACTTAGATGATTTCTCAACACCAATGGAATTTGGTTCTAGGATGAATGATAATGAAGAGACAAATCCTTTTACAACAGAAGGATTACCAACTCCAAATCCTAATGATGCTTTTGGAGGAGGTTTTTCAAGTAATACAAATCCAGAAGACGATATTCCATTTTAAAGATATTTTTTAAAATGTTACACTTTATAAACTTTAAAAGTAAAAAGCAACATAGCATATGGCTATTGTTGCTTTTTGTTTTAATTTCATCAGTATTACGAGCTAATTATATTTTGATTCCAATGGATTCAGATTCCCAAAATAATCATTTAAAAGCTTACGGAATTACGTATTGGAGTTTACAGCAACAAACCAAAGTAAAATGGTTATTAAATTATAGAGGTGGTTCGTTTTTATTTCCGAATTCGGATCAATTAAAAAAGGAATGTACAATTAGAGGAGTATCTTTTGAGTCTCTTTCTAATACCGAAACAGAGCAAATACTAAAAACTATTAGTAGCCCTTCTCAAAATATGGAAGCTGTAGTTTTAGAAAAAGCACCAAAAGTAGCGGTTTATTCTCCTAATGGGAAGCAGCCTTGGGACGATGCCGTAACGCTAATTCTTACCTATGCCGAAATTCCATACGAGACTGTATATGACAAAGAAGTTCTAGGAGACGAATTAATTGTGTACGATTGGTTACACTTACACCATGAAGATTTTACAGGACAATACGGGAAATTTTACAAATCTTACCGCTCTGCGCCTTGGTATATTAATGAGAAAAGAAGACAGGAAGCCCTAGCAAAAAGTTTTGGTTTTAGTAAAGTGTCTCAAGAAAAATTAGCTGTGGCTAAAAAAATTCGCGATTACGTAATAGGAGGAGGCTTTATGTTTGCAATGTGTAGTGCTACCGAAAGCTTCGATATAGCTTTAAGTGCTGAAGGGGTAGATATTTGCGAACCAATGTTTGATGGAGACCCAAGCGAACCTAATTATCAGTCCAAAATTAATTTTAAGCGAACTTTTGCATTTAAAAACTTTGAATTAGAGCGTACTTTGAAATATGATTTTTCTAATATAGACATGACTAACTATCGAAGAGAAGTTAGAAAAGAGTTGGATTATTTTTCGTTAAAGGATTATTCGGCTAAATGGGATCCTATTCCTACAATGCTATGTCAAAATCATACTAGTTTAATAAAAGGCTTTATGGGGCAGACTACCGCTTTTGCTCATGAAATGGTAAAATCTAATGTATTAATTTTAGGACAAAATAAAATTAATAACGAAGCACGTTATATTCATGGAATTAAAGGAAAAGGTTTTTTTACCTTTTATGGAGGTCACGATCCCGAAGATTATCAGCATAAAGTAGGCGATCCCAAAACAGAATTAGAATTACATCCAAATTCACCTGGATATCGTTTAATTTTAAATAATTTGTTGTTCCCTGCGGCAAAAAAGAAAAAACAGAAAACCTAAAATAGAAAGAATGAATATAAATTTTAATTTAGTTGTATTAGTAGTAGTGCCATGTATTGTAGTTGCTTTGGGAGCATATTTTTCGATGCAATTAATGCTAAAAAAAGAATTATTAAAGCAACGTTTTGAAGTGTTAAAAGGAAACCAAAAGGAAGCTTTACCTCTTAAATTACAAGCTTACGAGCGGTTTACATTATTATTAGATCGTATTAGTTTACAAAAACTATTAGTTAGAATAACTCCTGTGGATTCAGATAAAGAAGCTTATAAACATTTGTTATTAGCAACCATAGATCAAGAATTTGAACACAATACCACACAGCAAATTTATATTTCAGACGATTGTTGGAAAGCCATTGTATCTGCTAAATCTACTATTATTTCTCAATTACATCAGTTAGGTGGAGAAGAAGCTGTAATTAACGCTAGTTCGTTTAGGGAAATAGGTTTACAAAAGTTTGGAAGTGTTTCTAGTTCCAACCAAATTGCACAGTCTTTTATAAGAACGGAAGTAGGAGAGTTGTTTTAGTTTATAAGTTGAAAATTTTATTATCGAATATCGATGGTTTTTATTGATCCTAAAAATAGTTAAAACTATGATGTACTTTAGTGCATTTCGCTTTTAGCTTCTAAAAAATATCTTCGTATTATGTCTTATCAACAAAGTAATGGTTAACGAATATTAAGAGCATCATCGAAAGCCTAATGATGATGGTTCAAGTTTTACATTAGAATAATTTTCAGTCGCAAAGGGAACTATGGACTTCAAGTCCATAGTGGTTCATTTTTAAATTCAGTTTAAACATTCTAAATAGAATATACTTTAGGGTATATATTAAGCTAATTTAGAATTGAAAATAGAGATGCGATTTTATGTAATTTTATTTATTACTATTACTCAGTATGTCCAATAGCTTTAAGGTATTTTTGTATTTCTATTTTAACTTTAGGAGCTAAGATGAATAATCCAATAAGATTAGGGAATACCATAGCAAAAATCATAGCATCTGAAAAATCAATAACAGAGCCTAAACTTGCAGAAGAACCTACTATAATAAAAAGAAGAAATATAAATTTATAGGCGTAATCGGCAATTTTACTTTTTCCAAACAAGTATTTCCAACCTTGCAATCCATAATAAGACCAAGATAACATAGTAGAAAAGGCAAATAAAATAACAGCTACAGTAAGGATATAAGAAAAATAAGGAATAGCAGATTCAAAGGCTAATGAAGTAAGATCGACACCACCAATTTTTTCTCCCGTGGCATTTAATATAACCGAAGACCCATCTACTTTTCCATAGCTAAATAAGTTTTCTTTAATATTAACAACAATAATTACCAGAGCAGACATAGTACAAATTATAACAGTATCAACAAAAGGACCTATTGAAGCTACGATACCCTCGCTAGCAGGAAAACGTGTTTTTACAGCAGCATGCGCAATAGAAGCAGAGCCTACGCCAGCTTCGTTAGAAAAAGCAGCACGCTTAAAACCTTGAATCATTACGCCTATAATTCCACCTAAAGCCGCTTCGGGAGAAAATACACCTGTAAATACTTTAGCAATAGCTTGCGGGAGTATATTAAAATTCATAATTAAAATTAATAAACCAGCACCTACATATATAATTCCCATAAAAGGAACAATCTTTTCGGCGACTTTTCCAATACGTTTAATTCCACCAATAATTACAATTCCTACTAATACAGCCATTATAATTCCAAAAACCCAGCCGTTTTCTATTCCAAATAATACTTTAGCCTGTGCTGCTGCTTGGTTGGCCTGAAACATATTTCCGCCTCCAAAAGATCCTCCAATAACCATAACGGCAAAAAGAAAAGCCAATATTTTTCCTAAAATAGGAGCGTTTTTTTCAGCTAATCCTTTTTTTAAATAATACATTGGCCCTCCATAAATACGACCTTTGCTATCTACTTCTCTATATTTTACTCCTAAAGTGGCTTCAACTAATTTAGATGACATTCCTAGGAAGCCTGCCAAAATCATCCAAAAAGTAGCACCAGGACCACCAATAGCAATAGCAACAGCTACTCCTGCAATATTTCCTAAGCCTACAGTAGCAGAAAGTGCAGCAGTTAAAGCTTGAAAATGAGTAACCTCGCCTACCATTTCTCCTTTGGGCGATTCAAAAATATTTTCTTCATTAGTAGTAGTATCTCCCTCTAGAGTTGTTACTTTTTTGTGAGAATCTATATGGTCGTACTTTCCTCTAACAGTGTTAATAGCTACGCCTAAAAGACGCACATTAGCAAATTTATTATACAAAGTAAAAAATAGAGCACCTAGTATTAGGATTACAACAATTAAAGGTACTTTAGAGTTAGCTAAGGGAATAGAGTAGAAGATGCTCCCTACAAAATCTTCGGTGTATTTTTTAAAAAAATGATCAATCTTGGCATCAATTCCTTGGCTGTTATTAGCCATTAAAAAAGAGGATTGTAGTAATAAATAGGTGAAAGCTATAATTTTCTTAGTCATAATGCTTATTCAAAAGAGGTTGAAATATCGTATAATTTATTTAGAGTCTGTATTTGTTTAGCGTCACCCAATACTATTATTTTAGAATCTTTAACGAGTAATTGGTTAGCATTTGGATTCACCGTATATTTTCCTTCTGGATTTTTATACCCAATAATAGTACAACCTGTTCTAGATCGAATATTAAGATCTAAAATAGATTGATTTTCTTTACCATGGGTAAGCTTATCGGTGGGGATTTCTTCGACATTAACAGAACCGTCTCCAACTAACGAAATATTGTCTAGGAATTCAATTAAATCGGGAACCACAACTAATGATGCCATGTGGTCTCCACCAATTCTATCAGGCATAATAATATTATCGGCGCCTGCTAATTTTAGTTTTCTATAGGAGGAAGGCTTAGCGGCACGGCTTATAATTTTTAAATCTTTATTCATTTGTCTTGCAGACAATACAATAAATAAATTATCTGCATCTTCTGGAAGAGAGCAGATAATGGTACTTGCTTTGTAAATGCCAACCTTTTTTAATACTTCATCTTCTATAGCATCTCCCCAAAGCATAGGAAGAGATTCATTTTTAAACTTGTCGACAATTTCTTTTTCTTGCTCTATTATTACAAAAGGACGTTTATGAGCTAATAGTTTTTGAGCAACCTGCTTTCCATTTCGTCCGTAACCACATATAATTACATGATTTTCTAAATTTGAAATCATTTTTTTAATTTTTTTACGCTTTAATAACTCGGGGTTGCTTTGTTTAACAATATACTCTGTTATTACAGATATTGAAAATGCAATAATAGCTACACTGGTTAAAATTAAACCTACCGTAAACAATTTTCCAAAGCTATCTAAAGGTTGTGTTTCTCCGTAACCAACAGTAGTTATAGTAATTACAGTCATGTACAACGAATCTGTCCAACTGTAATTAGAAATGGTATGATAGCCTAGTACTCCAATGCATAGGAGACTAATTAATAGAGAAACAGCTAAATAAAATTTATTAGTTAAAAGTTTCCCCATAATTAAATATCAAAAACAGAAGATCGTTTAGTGTAGATTAAGTCTTTCAAACGAAGCCAAAAGGCTAGTGTTAAATACAAGAAAAAACCGACTCCTATTGTTGCAAAGGTGGCATATACAAAAAAGATACGTACGTTTTTGGTACGCATCCCTAGGCGATCTGCTAACCTTGTACAAACATAAAATCCATGACGTTCAAAAAAGTGTCTAATTGCATACATAACTGCAAAAATAGACTTTTTAGTTTTTAGTATCTCGTAATTAATTTACTAGTTTTAATACTGCTTAATTTTTATGAATTATTAAAAAATAGAACTATAAAAATTTAGAAACCAAAATTTTATAAGCTATTGCTAGTTAATTTTTATTCTTTTAATAGTTCAAAGCCAACAGCACATTTAAGGCAATTATTTAAATTACAATATTCTTTTTTTAAATGAATAAGAGCTTGAGAATGTAGAGCAGAGTTTAGATGTTTTTTTTCTTTTTTAAAATTAGTTACTATGGTATTTTTTTCTAGGGCTAATGAAGATATAAGTTGTAATATATCTTCTTCTTTAAAAGAATTAATACTTTTAGCATAACTAAGTTGTAAAGGTAGTAAAGCGTTAATAATTAAAATATCTATAAAAGATGAGGTAGTTTTTTTGATACTCTTTTTAGATTCTTTTCCAAAATTGTAGTGTGTATTCCAATACATACTAGCAGTAGTATTAAAATAAGAATAAAACTTTTGAATACTCCTTTCGGAATGAATGTTAGAAAACAATTGATGCTTATTAGCGTATAAATTAGCTAATTGTGCTAAACGAATAGTAGGAAAATTTGATGGACGTAATCGAAAAAACTCTAATTGTAAACCTAAAATTGATTGAAGTTTATATTTGTGCTTTAGGTATTGGTATTCCTGTTGTAATGTAGTATAATAATTATCTTCTATATGCTTGTTTAATAGATTGGCTTGTCCAAAAAATAAAGCTTCTAATTGTTGTACCGAATTACTTTTTTGAATAATAGGAAAAGGGATACTTTTTACAATTTGCAAAAAAGATTCACCGTTAGTGTTTCCTCCAAAATATTGAGCAATAAGGTAAAAACAAGTAGCTTCCCAATTATTATTGGATTCAAGATATAGATTAGTTGTTTGGTGAGATTTTTTGTCAAGTCGTTCTAAATATAGTCGCTCTAGCCAATTGTTCCAAGTAAAGTTGGAAACCTTAGAAAGCTGTCCTTCGCAATTAATCCATTTTAATCTTTTTTGAAATAAATTATTGTAATGTTGGAGTGTTTTAGGGGACACAATATTTTGTAGTTCAATGGTAGGAATAGGACTGTTGTCTTTTCTATAAATTTCTATATCGTGTTTCCAAACCACATGTAAAATTACATTATCGTATTTAGAATCGTTTTGGTGTTGATGTGTATACCAATCGCTAGATTTTAAATGAATTTCTATAGTACCAGCCCACCGTTGGTTATCAATTATTAATTGTGCGTTAAAAAAATCGGGACCAGATTGTGAGGTATTATGCTCTCCCACTTTTACTATTTGTAGTGAGTTACAATCTGTAGTTAGAAGTTTAGAAGTTGTTATTTTTTGAAACTTCCATAGGTAATGTAAAAAATCTTCTTTCATGTATATTACATCTGCAAAAAAAATGTAATATATTGATTTTTAATATTTTAATACTGTTTAATTAAAGTTTATTTATTAATCCAGTTAGTTATTGTGGAACTTAAAGGAGAAGTAGTGGGTAATATAGATTTTACTACATAACCGTTTTCATCAATTAAAAATTTTTGAAAATTCCATTTTACGGAAGAATCTAATTTAGCGTTAAACTTTTTTTGTGTTAGAAATTGATAAATTGGAGCTTGGTCTTTTCCTTTTACACTAATTTTAGACATCATAGGAAAGCTTACTCCATAATTTTTTTGACAAAAAACGGCTATTTCACTTTCCGAACCAGGTTCTTGTGACATAAAATTATTAGCAGGAAATCCAATAATGGTAAAATTCTGATGTTGATATAATTCGTACAATTTTTGCAGATCTTTGTATTGTGGTGTAAGTCCACATTTAGATGCGGTATTAACTATTAAAACTTTTTTCCCTTTTAGTGAAGAAAAATGAAAATCGTTACCATATAAATCTTTAACGGTAAATTGGTGTATCGATTGTTCTTTTCCATTTAAAAGCAATGGATTGTTTTTTTGAGAAGTTCCTATGGAACATCCTAGTAAAGAAGTTAAAAAAGCAAAAACCATAAGTTTAATCATATTTAAACAAAAGTAATTATTGACGTTACTTACGAATCTTAATTTTATTATAATTATTAAAACTTGTTTAAAAAAATCATAAAAAAACAAACACGCTATAAAGAAACTTTAGACACTAAAGTTTCAAAGTCTACAGATTCTTGATCTCCAGTGTGCATGTTTTTTAAAGTGTAAGTGTTATTTTTGGCTTCGTTGGTTCCTGCTAAAATTACAAACGGAAATGAGCGTTTATTGGCATAGTTCATTTGTTTTTTCATTTTAGCACTATCAGGATAAAGTTCTGCAGAAATACCAATATTTCTAAGTCTTTTAATAGTTTGGTAACAATATAAAGCCTCTTCATTTCCAAAGTTTATAAAAAATACTTTAGTAGTTTCTAAAACTTCTGTAGGAAATAGGTTTAATTCTTCTAATACAAGATAAATTCGATCTAAGCCAAAAGAGATTCCCACACCACTTATATTTTTTAAACCAAAAATACCTGTTAAATCATCATAACGCCCCCCCCCACCAATAGAGCCTAATTTTATTTCTTTAGGAGCACTTACTTCAAATATAGCTCCTGTGTAATAGTTTAGCCCACGTGCTAGTGTTACATCTAAATCCAATGTGGCTGTTTGTAATCCTAATTGTTCTATGTTGTGAAGAATAAAAGATAATTCTTCCACACCCTTTAAACCTTCTTGCGAAGAAGAAAGAAGGTTTTTTAATTGCTGTAATTTTTCGGTAAAAGAACCTGAAAAAGAAAAAAGCGGTTGAATTTTTTCGATAGCTTTTTCAGAGATTCCTTTAGTAATCATTTCTTGTTTAACACCGTCTTCTCCAATTTTGTCTAGCTTGTCTAAAGCTACAGTAAAATCAATTAACTTATCTTTGGCGCCAATAACTTCGGCAATACCCGAAAGTATTTTACGATTATTCATTTTTATAGTTACGCCATTTACTCCTAGTTCGGTAAATACGACATCATATAATTGAATAAATTCTATTTCTTGCCATAAAGAATTACTTCCTACCACATCGGCATCGCATTGAAAAAATTCTCTGTAGCGCCCTTTTTGAGGTCTGTCGGCACGCCAAACAGGCTGTATTTGGAAACGCTTAAAAGGAAATTCAATATCGTTTTGATGTTGTACCACATAGCGTGCAAAAGGAACTGTAAGGTCATAACGTAACGCTTTTTCACTAATTTGAGTAGTTAATTTTTGGCTGTCTTTTTCTGTAAGGAAAGCTTCGGTTGTCTTTTTTAAATAATCGCCACTATTTAAAATTTTAAAGATTAGACGGTCTCCTTCTTCCCCGTATTTACCCATAAGTGTACTACTATTTTCAAAACTAGGAGTTTCAATAGGGTTAAATCCAAAGTTTTTAAAGTGCTTACGTATAGTATTTACTATATAAGTACGCTTAGCTACTTCGGTAGACGAAAAATCGCGAGTTCCTTTGGGTAAAGATGGTTTTTGAGCCATTTAGAATCTAAAATTTTAAATTAAAAGTTTAAAGCTGCAAATATAGGATTTCCTAGGTATTAGTAGAATAAAGAAAATAGATGATTAATAAAGGTGGGAATTAAATTTTTGCTGTATTCTAAGAGGTATATGCTATTATTCAAGTGAAATTTTAAATAGGTGTTTTATTAAAAAAATTAAAACTCCAACTTTTTTTTGCGTAATTCAAAATTTTGACCTAAATATACCTTTCGTACCATTTCGTCGGAAGCTAATTCTTCTGGTATTCCAGATTTTAAAATACTACCTTCAAACATTAGATAAGTTTTATCGGTAATTGCTAAGGTTTCTTGCACATTATGATCGGTAATTAAAATGCCTATATTTTTGTTTTTAAGTCGAGCAATAATTCCTTGAATATCCTCTACAGCTACAGGGTCTACTCCAGCAAAAGGTTCGTCTAGCAAAATAAAATTAGGGCTTGTAGCAAGAGCACGTGCAATTTCGGTTCTTCTACGTTCTCCACCACTAAGCAAATCCCCTCGGTTTTTACGAATATGTTCTAAGCTAAACTCTTCAATAAGTTCTTCCATTTTTAGATGTTGTTCTTTTTTAGAAAGTTTGGTAAGTTGTAAAACACTTAAAATATTATCTTCGATACTCAGTTTTCTAAAAACAGAGGCTTCTTGGGCTAAATATCCAATACCATTTTGAGCCCTTTTGTACATTGGATAATTTGTAATATTGGTATTATCTAAATAGATGTTTCCGCCATTAGGTTTAACAAAACCTACAATCATATAAAAAGAAGTAGTTTTACCAGCTCCATTAGGTCCCAACAATCCTACAATTTCTCCTTGATTTACTTCTAAAGAAATACCTTTAACTACTTTCCTTCCCTTATAAGATTTCATCAAATTATCGGCACGTAATTTCATATTTTGCTGTATTTTCTACCTAATGGTAAAGTTACTTTAATTTTTGCTCTTTTTTTAATACTGCTCTGGATATGAAAATACTAATTTCATATAATATTAAAACAGGTATGGTTACTATAATTTGACTAGCCACATCGGGAGGGGTAATTACAGCAGCAATAATAAGAACTCCTACAAGGGCAAACTTTCTATATTTTTTAAGAATTTCTGGAGTAACAACACCTACTTTAGTAAGGAAGAAAATAATTATAGGAAGCTCAAAGATAAACCCACTAGCTAATACAGACGATCTAATTAATGAAATATAACTAGATAGGTCAAATTCGTTTAATACTTCTGCGCTTACATTGTAGCTACCTAAAAAGTTAATAGATAGCGGTGCTATTATATAATAACCGAATAAAACACCTAAGAAAAATAGAAAAGAAGAAATAAAAATAAATCCTTTAGCTGTTTTTTGCTCGTTTTCGTGCATTGCAGGCTTTATAAATTTCCAAAACTCGTAAATAACATAAGGGAAAGCAATTATAAATCCGGCAGTTATAGCAGTCCATATATGGGCAGAAAATTGACCCGCCATAGTTCTACTTTGAATAATAAAGGGAAGTTTATCTAAGCAAAAGCCATCTTCTATTCCAAAAAATTTAGAAAGATTACAGAGTATCCTATAAGTAAAGAAATTCACTTTTTTAGGTCCAAAAAGAATAACGTCAAAAATAAAGCCTTTAGCAATAAAGGCTATAAAACCGCAAATAATAATAGATAAAGTAGCTCTAATTAAATGCCATCGTAATTCTTCCAAATGGCTTAAAAAAGACATGTTTGGAGTATTATTTTGTTGGGAATTACTCATAATGAACTTTGATAATTTTTTAGTTTAGGTGCTGAAATTTGCGTAAAAATAAAACATAATGTAATTTTACTTACCAAATGGTGTATAAATTTATTTTTTACCGTTCTAACAGATTCATTATCTCAGGCTCATATTTATAAGATAACTTTTGTTATCTTGTAGATACAAATATACGTAAATACTAATTTATTCTTACATAAGTGGATGACAACGAATTAGAACAAGCGCTCAAGAAATATTTTGGTTTTAGCCAATTTAGAGGTTTACAAGAACAAGTAATTAAAGGTGTTTTAAATAAACAGGATACCTTTGTAATTATGCCAACAGGTGGCGGAAAATCTTTGTGCTATCAGCTCCCAGCATTAATGCTAGAAGGAACCGCAATTATTGTATCTCCTTTAATTGCATTAATGAAAAATCAAGTAGATGCTATACGTAGTATTTCTTCCGATAATGGTATAGCACATGTTTTAAACTCTTCTCTGAATAAAACAGAGATTGCTCAAGTAAAATTGGATATCACATCGGGAATTACTAAGTTACTGTACGTTGCACCAGAATCTTTAGTTAAAGAAGAGTATGCATCGTTTTTAGCAACACAAACTATTTCGTTTTTGGCAGTAGACGAAGCTCATTGTATTAGTGAGTGGGGACATGACTTTAGACCAGAATACAGGAATTTAAAGCGTATTATTGGTACTATAGGAGACAATATCCCAATTATTGGTTTAACAGCTACGGCAACACCTAAAGTACAAGAAGATATCTTGAAAAATTTAGGGATATCGGGAGCAAATACTTATAAAGCTTCTTTTAATAGACCTAATTTGTTTTATGAAGTACGCCCTAAAACCGCTAATGTAGAAATGGATATTATTCGTTTTATAAAACAAAACGAAGGTAAAAGTGGTATTGTGTACTGTTTAAGTAGAAAGCGTGTCGAAGAATTGGCACAGGCGTTGCAAGTTAATGGAATTAAAGCAGTGCCCTACCATGCTGGTTTAGATGCTAAAAAAAGAGCTAGCCATCAAGATATGTTCTTAATGGAAGATATAGATGTTGTTGTGGCTACTATTGCGTTTGGTATGGGAATAGATAAACCAGATGTACGTTTTGTAATCCATCACGATATTCCAAAGAGTATAGAAAGTTATTATCAAGAAACAGGACGGGCAGGTCGAGATGGTGGAGAAGGACATTGTTTAGCGTACTATTCATACAAAGACATAGAAAAATTAGAAAAGTTTTTAAGTGGAAAACCAGTAGCAGAACAAGAAATAGGAATGGCTTTGTTACATGAAATTGTTGCCTTTGCCGAAACCTCTATTTCTCGACGTAAATTTATACTTCATTACTTTGGAGAACATTTTGATGAATCCACAGGAGAAGGAGGCGACATGGACGATAATGTTCGTAACCCTAAAAGTAGAGTAGAAGCAAAAGAAGAAGTAACTAAAATTTTATTAGTAGTAAATAAATCTGGAGGAATATATAAGTCTAAAGAAATAGTAAATGTACTTATAGGTAAAGAAAATGCATTAATAGTATCTCATAAAACACACACGCAGCCCTTTTTTGGAATAGGAAAAAAGCATGAAGCTAAATATTGGGTGGCGTTAATTAGACAAGTAATTGTATCTGGTTTTATTAAAAAAGATATTGAAACTTATGGTATTCTTAAAATAACAGATTCGGGTAAACAATTTTTGGATAAACCAAAAGGTTACTTAATGACAGAAGATCATAGTTTTGACGATACCGAAATATTATCAAATATAAAGTTAGGATCCTCGGTTAGTACCGATGAAAAATTATTAAAATTATTAAAAGACCTTCGTAAAAGAGTAGGAAAAAAGCTTTCTGTGCCACCATTTGTAGTCTTTCAAGACCCATCTTTAGAAGATATGGCATTTAAATACCCAATTACTATAGAGGAATTATATAATGTACATGGCGTTGGAGAAGGAAAAGCAAAGAAATACGGAAAAGAATTTATTAGTTTAATAAAAAAGTATGTAGACGACAATGATATTGTTAGGCCAGATGATTTTGTCGTAAAATCAACAGGAGCTAATAGTGCAATTAAACTATATATTATACAAAGTATAGATAGAAAACTACCACTTACCGATATTGCAGATGCTAAAGGAAAAACCATGGACGAGTTTATCTCTGAGATGGAAGCTATTGTATATAGTGGGACCAAATTAAATATCGGTTATTGGATAGATGATCATTTAGATGAAGAACAACAAGAAGAAATTCATGATTACTTTTTAGAGTCAGAAACGGATAATATAGAAGAAGCTATGGAAGAATTTGATGGAGATTACGAAGAAGAAGATCTTCGTCTATATCGTATTAAATTTATATCTGAAGTAGCAAACTAAATAAATGAAAAGAACTACTTTTTCTGCAGTTTTGTTTTAATTCTTTGTGTAAGATACGTACTGCTGTTGCCTAATTTAGTATTCAGAATAAGGCATAATAGTTATTCGTGTTATAGTTTATTATGGACTTATTCTTATAATTTGTTTTACTATAACATTTGAAATTTTATTTACTCCTATTTTTATTGAAAACCTCTATTTTTATTATACCTGACAAGCTATTTTTTTGTTACTTGCGGCTCCTAAAATTAAAGCTTATATGGATAAATTTTTATGTGTTTTATGTTTTGTAATTATCAATAATTTATACGTTTTTGGACAATTAGAATTGTGTTCTGGAGATAAAGGATCCCCTGTTTTTTTAGAAACTTTTGGTTCGGGAAACGATTTGATAAATAAATCAGCAATTGGAGAAACTTTATATAAATTCTCAGGTAAAAAAGCTCCAAAAGAAGGTAATTATACTATTTCTAATAAATTTAATTGGTTTCCACATTGGTTTTCTACTAAAGACCACACTAAAAGAGACAGTAAAGGAAATGCGCTTATAGTAAATGTAGACGAAGAGAAAGTAGGGGCTTTTTTTATTAGAAAAATTTCAGGTTTATGTCCAGAAGTTAGCTATGAATTTTCGGCATGGATACTTAATTTAAGCACTAGTAAAAATTCTGTTTGTACAGAATTGACTTCAGCATTAGGAGGACTACCTGTTAATATTCGTTTTGAAATATGGGACGAAACAGAGACCAAAATGCTTAAAACAGCTAGTACAGGACAGATATTTAGCGAATCAAGTCCAAAATGGAAAAAATATGGAATACTGTTTACTACTATTCCAGGTCAAGATAATATAGTGCTTAAGATAAGTAATTACGCTAAAGGAGGTTGTGGTAATGATGTTGCTATAGACGATATTCAATTTGTTTCTTGCGGAGAAAAAACAGATATACTTTTAGAGAACGAAATATCAACTTCATTAAAAGTATGTGAAAATAATTTAAATAAAGTTGTTTTGAAGACGACGGCAGCAAATGATATATTCAAGAGGAAATATTACCAATGGCAACAATCTGTAGATAGTCTGACTTTTCAAGATATGGATTTAGTGGATAATCAATTTAAGATTTCCGATAGTTTAAAACCAGGTAATTACTATTATCGGGTAAAGGTTGCAGGAAGTAGAGGAGGGCTTAATACACCATATTGTTTTTCGGTTTCAGAACTATTTAAACTAGAAATTGTAGCCCCAGCAGCTAGCCCTATTCCAATTGATGTAAAAGATTATTGTTATGGGGAGAAAGTAGTATTTAGTGTGGATAGACCCATAACTAAAGAATCCATAAAATGGTATAATCGTAAAACAGGAGGAGATGTTATAAGTGAATCTAATATATACGTAGCAGGAGAATTAGAACCAGGTGAATATACATATTATGCAGAGTCGAAACGTAACGATTTTGATTGTGTTAATTTAGAGAGAGTTCCTGTTAAAATAAAAGTTCATGATGCCTTACCAGAACTTAAAGAAGATCGAACAATAAGAAAATGTGGTCAAGATATTATAACCTTAGATAGTGGAGTAGACGGAGTAGAATATCTATGGAATACAGGAGAAACAACAAAAACTATAGAAGTGTTACAGGAAGGAGATTATTACGTGCTTATAAATGCAAAGAATAATGATTATTGCAAAACAGGTAGAAATTTTAGAGTAAATAATATTCCTGGGCCTGTGGTATCTAAAGTAGTTAACGAAAATGGAAACTTAAAAGTTTTGCTTAGCGAGTATATTGGTGAATACGAATATTCGATAAATGGAGGAGCTACTTTTAAAGACTCTCCTGTTTTTGAGGATATTAAAAACGGAAGATATAAGTTTTATGTAAAGCGAATAGACTCTTGTGATGTTACGGGTCCAGCATTTAATTATACAAAATTAAGAAACTAATAAAAAGTTTATATTCGTTTTAGGAATTACTTTAATATTTAAGTGTACGCTTACATAAAAAATAGTGTACAGTTTATTATATGTTTAAGAATAAGCAAAAATAAGATTCTATTATTTTTGCTTATTTTTGTTTAAACTGTGCTTAAATAAAATTCATTAGACAAGTTAAAGTATAGTTGTGTACTATATAAGCAATAAAGTATTACTGTAATTAGTGCTTTATTTTTTTGAAAAATAAAATTTATAGAGTTTTTAAATGAAAATTAAAGAAATTAAACCTTACGTATTAAAGGATCAACTAGATAAACCTTTTTATTTTTCTCAATGGCAATACGATACTAGAAAAATATGTTTAGTAAAAATAACTCTTGAAGATGGAACTTATGGATGGGGAGAAGGTTATGGTCCTGCAGATTTGATTAAAGCAGGGATTGATTTTTTTACTCCTTTTATAACAGGTAAAAATGCTTTAGAGCACGAAACGATTTGGCAAGAAATGTATTTAAGATCGTTGGATTATGGTCGTAGTGGTGTGTTTCAAGCAGCTGTAAGTGCTATAGATGTTGCTCTTTGGGATATTAAAGGTAAAATTTTTAATCAACCAGTAGGAACATTATTAGGCGGAATTAAAAATGAAATTATTCATCCATACGCAACAGGTTTGTATTTTGGCGAATTTGATAATTTAACACAAAAATTAGCAGACGAAGCTGCTGAATATAAAGAGCAAGGTTTTAAATTATTGAAAATGAAAGTTGGACATGATATTAAAACCGATATTAAACATGTCTCTGCCGTAAGAAAAGCTATAGGCGATGATATGAAATTGATGGTAGATGCCAATCATGCCTACTCTTTTAAAGAAGCCTTACAGCTATCTAGAGCTATCGAAGAATTTGATATTTCATGGTTTGAAGAACCAATATCTCCAGAAGACTATGTAGGTTACAAGCGTTTAAGAGATAAAACAGATATTCCTATTGCAGGAGGAGAATGCGAATATTTAAAGTATGGTTTTAAACGTTTATTTGAAAACGAATCCATAGATATAGCACAACCCGATATATGCTCTACAGGCGGATTAACAGAAGCAAAAAGAATAGCAACGCTAGCACAAACATATTCAAAAGACATTGTACCACACTCATGGGGTACATGGGTTGCCATTAGTGCAGCAATTCATTTTGTAGGGAATTTGGATAAAAACCCAGGAAGAATGTTTTCTGAAATTCCTACACTTGAATTTGATAGAACAGAAAATGCATTGCGAGACGAGGTCGTAATTCATAACCTTCATTTTAAAGATGGAGTTTTAAAAGTACCTACCACGCCAGGGTTAGGAATAGAGATAAATAACGACGCACTAGAGAAATATTTAGTAAAATAAAAGATAAAAAACAACGATATGAGTTCACTGAAATTTGGTCATAAAAAATTATACATAGATGGGGCTTTAGTTGAAGCATCCAACAATAAAACATTTGAAGTAATTTCTCCTGCAGATGAAAAGCCAGTAGCAACAATTGCTTGGGCAACTAAAGAAGATACCAATAAAGCGTTAGAAGCGGCGCAAAAAGGATTTGAATCTTGGTCCAAGTTACCTTTAGAAGAAAGGCTAGAATGGATTGATAAATTACGTAATCAGATTATTAAAAACAGTGATTTGTTGCGAGAAAGTATTATGCATGAAATGGGTAAAACTTGGGAAGGCAGCGAAGAAGACATTACAAGTATAACGAACTCTTTAAAATTTTACTCAGAAGAAATTCAGAAGAAAAAGACTTTCGAAATAGCAGATAAAGAAGGAACACATTCACATCATATGTTGAGCCAGCCTTTAGGGGTAGCAGTTGCATTTTTAGCATATAACTTCCCCTTATTAAATTTAGGATTTAAATTAGGTCCAGCCTTAGCTTCAGGTTGTAGCGTTGTGTTAAAACCATCCGAATTTTCACCAATTTCTGCTCATATTATAGGAGAATTAGCTGCGGAAATTAATTTCCCTAAAGGGGTAATAACAGTACTCTCTGGAGATGTACATGAGGTAGGGATTCCTTTATGCGAAAGTACTATACCAAGATTAATTACTATGATTGGCTCTACGCAAACCGCTCAAAAACTAATAGCACAAAGTAGTAAAACTTCAATAAAAAGATACAGTATGGAGTGTGGTGGTAATGCACCGTTTATTGTATGCGAAGATGCCGATTTAGATTTAGCAATTGAAATAGGAGCCGCTTTGAAACTAGGAAACTCAGGTCAAATATGTGTAGCTCCAAATCGTTTTTATATTCACGAATCGGTTATCGATGTCTTTTTAGCAGGAATGAAACAGAAGTTTGAAAAGGCTAAAATTGGATTTGGTAGAGAAAACAAACCAGATATGGGACCATTAGCAAATAAACCTTCTGTATCTAAAGTCCATGGAATTGTTAAAGAAGCGGTAAACCAAGGAGGGAAAGTGTTAACAGGAGGATCTCCAATAAACCAACCGGGGTACTACTTTGAGCCTACGTTAATAAAGTTAACAGATGCAAACGCAGAAATTTTACAACACGAAGTTTTTGGACCTGTAGCAATTGCTGCTACATTTACAAATAAAGAAGAAGTATTAGAATTAGCGAATAGTGTAGATGCAGGATTAGCTTCTTATGTATTCTCTCAAGACGATGCTACTATTGATTTCTTTACAGAAAATTTAGAATTTGGAGAAGTACAAGTAAATGGAGTAAAATACGATATATACCTTCCTCATTTAGGAGTTAAAAATGCAGGTATTGGAATGGATTGTTCCGAATTTGCTTTAGACGATTATTTAGTTAAAAAAAGAGTTACTAAAAAGTTATAATGAGTATTCCAAAGCAATTTATTAGTTGTGATTGGGGAACTTCTAATTTTCGAGTTCGTTTAATCGATACAGAAACTTTAGAAATTATCTCAGAACACAAGACAGAAGTAGGAGTAAAAAAGCTTTTTACCGATTTTTCTAATCAAAAAGAAATTAATAGGAACCAATTTTTTGGTTCCTATTTGTTAGAACAAATCAAAAAACTGAATATTGAAGCTAAGGGAAAGAAAACAATTATTGCTTCGGGGATGATCTCTTCATCTATAGGAATGCATGAATTACCTTACGCCGAAATGCCTTTCGGTTTCCAAGGAAAAGAACTAATTAGTAAACATATAGACCTTAACGAAGAATTTGAAATTTATATAATTTCAGGAACTAAAACTGTTGCCGATGTAATGCGTGGTGAGGAAATTCAAGCTATTGGGTTATCTAGTGTTTTACCACAAAACCAATCGGGATTATTAGTTTTACCAGGTACCCATAGTAAACATATAACATTTAATAATGGTGTGTTTGAAAACTTCACAACGTTTATGACGGGTGAACTTTTTGATATTATTAGCAAGGAAAGTATTTTATCTAATTCTGTTACTCACGCTTCGTGGAATAGCTTGTTAAAAACACCTTTTTTAGAAGGAGTCGCTAAAGGGGTTGCAAATCAACAAATGGCTTCATTTTTTTCAATAAGAGCAAATAGTTTGTTTGAAACAAAAAGTAATGAAGAAAATTTTTATTTTTTATCGGGTCTACTAATAGGCGGGGAAATCTCCAGTTTAAAAAACTTTGACGGAGTAATTTACCTTTCGGCATCAGGTGTTTTAAATGAGCTATATAGATTAGCACTTAATTCGTTTTTGCCAAAAGAAAAGCTAGTATGCTTCGAAGAAAGCCATATAGAAAAAGCATTATTAATAGGACAAAAAGCAATATTAAAAACATATGAATAATCAAGTATTTTCATGGGATAAATTTAATGCAAATCCAGTGGTTGGAATCCTTAGAGGATTTTCTATAGCTACCGTTTTAGAAATTATTCCAGTATATCTAAAAAGTGGATTTTATACAGTAGAAGTAACTATGAATTCCCCTAATGTAGAAGAAACTATAGCAGCCATAGTAAAAGAATTTCCAGAAATGAATGTAGGGGCAGGTACCGTTTGTAATATGAATGATTTGAAAAGAGCGTTAAAAGCAGGATCTCAATTTATTGTTACCCCTATATTAGACGAAGAAGTAATTAAGTATTGTGTAGATAATGGAATACCTGTTTTTCCAGGAGCATACACACCGTCAGAAATATATAAAGCATGGAGTTTAGGCGCTAATGCGGTTAAAATATTTCCAGCAACCCAATTAGGTATTAAGTATATTAAAGATATTTCAGGACCGTTAAATGAAATTAAAGTACTTCCTACAGGAGGAGTTTCCAAGGATAATATTGGAGAATTTTTTAAAATAGGATGCGTTGGAGTAGGAATGGGAGGTTCTTTGTTTGATAAAACCTTAATTAATTCAGGAAATTTAGAAGCTTTAGCCACTCATTTCGAAGCGGTAAAAATAGCAAAAGATAATTAAACTAAAAGTTAGTTAAGATGCAGATACGTTTTAGTGATTAAAAAAGGTATCTGCATTATAAATTTGTAGATATAAAATACTGTTTACAGCTTTTCTGAATTTTCACAAAATTAATAGTTAAACTTTTTGTGTTTTTAAGAATTATAAGGAGGAATTTAAAATGCTACAATAGCCAAATACAATACAAATTAAGGAAAACGTTTGAGTAATTTGTGTGTCTAAATATTAAAAGAAGTAATGCTTTAATTTAGAGGCTGTAAATAAATATAAAAAGGTAAAACTATATCGGGATTATCTTGTTTTAAAAAAATAAGATAGAACTACGGAGACAAAGGTATATGTTGCTATATGTAAGCATTCAAAAAATAAAATAGATAGAAGATATTTTAAAAAGTCTAAAAAATGAAAAAAATAGTTTTTACCATTTTGGGGATTACCTTATTAAGTGTTAATAGCTTGTTTTCGCAACACGATTGGGAAAATGAATTAGTTTTTGAAAAGAATAAAATGGCAGCAAGAACAGCGTCCTATTCTTTTTATAATACGAAAGATGCCATAGAAGGAAATCGTGAAAAGTCAAGATTTCAATCGTTAAATGGAACATGGAAATTTAATTTTGTCCCTAAAACTTCCGAAAGACCAACTAATTTTTTTGATAAAAAATTCAAAGGAAATTCTTCTAATTGGAAAGATATAGAAGTACCGTCCAATTGGGAATTAAAAGGGTATGGGCAACCTATTTATACTAATATTGTATATCCTTTTACCCCTAAAAAAACCTTAGAATCAGAATTCGATTGGAAAGGTCCGCAACCACCTTTACCACCAAAAATTTATAGAGACAACCCAGTAGGTAGTTATTATCGCGATTTTGAAGTTCCTTCTAATTGGAAAAATCAATCTATCATTCTTCATTTTGGAGGAGTAACCTCTGCGTTTTATGTTTGGGTAAATGGTAAAAAAATAGGGTATAGCCAAGGAAGTAAATTAGCTGCAGAATTTGATATTACCGAATTTTTAGAAAAAGGAAAAAACAGAGTAGCAGTACAAGTTTTTAGATGGTGTGATGGTAGTTACATTGAAGATCAAGACATGTGGCGATTAAGCGGAATACACAGAGAAGTATTGCTTTTAGCACAACCTAAAATAGCTATAAATGACTTTTATGTTAAGACTAAGTTTGATGAAAAACTAGAAAATGCAAGTCTACAAATTAGACCTAAAGTTTGGATAAAAAAAGATGCTGATAACTTAAAAGGATGGACTATTAAAGCACATCTTTACGATGCTAATACAAAGAAAGTTTTTCAAACTCCTTTAAGTACCAATGTAGATAAAATATATAATGAACGTTGGTTTCCTAGAGATACGCCTAAATTTGCATTTTTAGAAAAGGAAATTGTAGCTCCTAAAAAATGGTCGGCAGAAAAACCATATTTATATACTTTGGTATTGGATATGGTAGACCCACAAGGGAATGTAACAGAATCGAGAAGTCAAAAAATTGGATTTAGAGATATTCGATTTAGAGATGATAAAGCATTATTAATTAATGGGGAAGAAATTAAAATAAAAGGCGTTAATAGGCACGACCATCACCCTACACGAGGAAAAGCATTAACTCGAAAAGACCTAGAAGAAGATATTAAATTGATGAAGCAATTTAACTTTAATGCCGTTAGAACATCGCATTATCCTAACGATCCATATTTTTATGATTTATGTGATAAATACGGTATTTATGTGATGGATGAGGCAAATATTGAGTGCCATCATTTAGGAAGTTATATTCCACATCAGCCCCAATGGGCAGGAGCATTATTAAGTCGTGTTACTAGAATGGTAGAGCGCGATAAAAATCATCCAAGTATTATTTCTTGGTCTTTAGGGAACGAATCAGGTACAGGACCATTGTTTGCAGCGGCAGCTAATTGGATTAAAGATTATGATAGTTCTAGATTTGTGCATTACGAAGGAGCACAAGGTAATCCAGAACATCCACTATATAAAGTTAATAGCGGTTACACTTCTCAAAACTCCGAATCCATGGCAAACCCAGACGATCGTTTTTATGTGGATGTAATTAGTAGAATGTATCCTAACCAATTTCAACTAAAAAACTTATCAGAAAGTCAATATATCAATAGACCTATAATAATGTGCGAGTATATGCACGCAATGGGTAATTCGATGGGGGGACTTGGAGAATTTTGGGATGTTATTAGAAGTAAACCTAATTTAATAGGAGGATTTATATGGGATATGATAGATCAAGGTTTAGAAAAAGAGCATACCGATGGAAGCAAATTTTATGCCTATGGTGGCGATTATGGAGATATTCCTAATGATAAAAACTTCTGTATAAATGGTGTGTTTACCTCAGATAAAAATCCACACCCACATGCATGGGAAGCTAAATATATTTTTCAGTCTGTAATTTTTGAAAAGGGTAATAATAACAATCAAGTAAAAATTACTAACAGATTTAACTTTACAAATTTAAATGCATATGAAATAAGATGGTCTTTGTCTAAAGAAGGAAATGAAATAGAAAAAGGTATATTAGATTCACAAAATATCTTACCTAATAATTCAAAATTAGTAAGTCTTCCATTTAGTAATAAAAAGTTTGAAAAGGGAAGTGACTATTGGGTTGTACTCTCCATTCATGAAAAACAAAAAACTTTTTGGGCACCTAAAGGTTTTGAAATAGGGAAGCAACAATTAGCAATTCAAAAGGCAACTTCAATAGAAAATTATATTAGTATATCAAAAAGTAAGTTAAGTTCTACAGTTAATGCAGAAACTAATATAACCCTTAAAGGTGAAAATTTTTCGGTAGTAATTGATAAAAATAAAGGGCAACTAATATCGTATAAAGTAAACGAGAAAGAACAACTTTTAGAAGCGTTAAAGCCCAACTTTTGGAGAGCACCTGTAGATAATGATTTAAGAGGAGCAGGAAGTGGGCCTTTTAGTCGATCAGCTAAGTTTTGGAAAGATATAAATAAACGATTGGTTGTTAAAAGCGCAAAAATAGTTAGTAAAACAGATAAGAAAATTGAAGTCTCAGTGCTTCAATCCTATAAAGAAAAAGTAAAATTAACCACTAACTATTCTATTTTTAATGATGGTACTATAGCAGTAAAAATAGTTTTAGATGCAGATAAAGATTTGCCTAATCTAATTCGTTTTGGAATGTCTTTAGGAGTAGATAAATCTCTAACGAAAACAGCATACTATGGTGCAGGGCCTCATGAAAGTTATTCGGATAGAAAACGATCTGTTGTTGTTGATAAGTATGATGTAGATACAGATTCGTTGTTTTATAGCTATGTTTTTCCGCAAGAAAATGGAAATCGATCGGATACAAAATGGCTACAATTAAATTCGGCAGAAGCTAATTTACAATGGTACTTTTCGGGTAATTTTAATTTTTCTATACATCCTTATGCAATAGCGAATTTAGAGAAAGCAAAACATCAATTCGATTTAAATCCGCAAGGGTATTATACAGTTTATATTGACGCAGCACAAACTTCATTAGGAGGAACTTTATCTAAAAGACATCCTAAATTTAATTTGAAATCAGGTAAATATGAATTAGAGTTCTATATGAATGCTTTAATAAAGTAGCATTGTTATGAAAAAACACAAAATTAAATATTATTTACCATAGTTTCTCAAAATACCCTAAAAAGGTAAAAGAAATGTTTAAAGATATATTTGCGTGGGAGTCAACATTAGAAAGACCTCGTTAGTTATTAAAAAGAAAATTTGAAAATTTTGATATTGATCGTATGGATACTTATAGGTAGTGCTCGAAAATAATATTCAGGTAACCTTTAAGAGCATCTCTAAAAACTAGCTTTTCTATTCAGGCACACTTTTAGTTCATTTATATTCTTTAATTTTCAAAACTTTAAGCTTTTATTTTGTTGTTTTTGAGTTGCTTACATTTTGTTAATTGACGCACGTTCCCTTATTTTATTGGGTATTAACCCAACGGTAATAAAAAAAGATTTTTTTGCGCTGCGTATGAGAGTATAATTTAAACCTTGTCCAAGGTTCAAAGCGCAGGCTTCAGGGAGCTAGCTCCCTGAAGCCTGCGCTTTGGTCGCTAAATCAAGCGTTACTCGATCCCCAAATTTAATGTATAATCTCTGGACTATCAAACTCTAATTTTGCATTGGGCTAGTCCATTTTTTTTTCGATGTTTTTAGTGGCGAGGTATACCAATTTCAATAAAGCCATATCATTGGTGAAAGCCCCTTTCGTTTTTGTCACTTTCCGGGCTTGACGATGGAGTCCTTCAACAGCATTTGTAGTATAAATCATTTTTCGAATAGGATAAGAGAACTGAAAGTACTGAGATAATTCTTCCCAGTTATACCATTTCGGATATAATATGATTTCATTATCTTTGAGCTATATGGGAAAAGTATTAAATACACCAATATTAGAATCACTAGAAGAACTAAAGGTTTACAAAACTAAGGTTGATAATTACAAATCATCGAAGCGATTAGA
>CALLUJ010000003.1 GCA_938011245.1 uncultured Aquimarina sp.
TAATAGAAATCAAGAGCAGAAAAGCCCTCGATTTAATGAAAAAACGCCTACAATTGAAAAGATAAGTTCTAAAAATATCAAAAAATGACGTTGAAATAAATTAACCTAATATCTGATTAACTTTTGCAACGGTCTTATATTGTACAGGACCTCCGCAAGACTTACTCCCTAATGGCGTGTAAGCCCAATCGCTAGGGTCTATGCATTGTGGGGTGTTAGCAATAGTTTCAATTTCTAAAAGTAGTTTATCAAGAGCTTCTCTTTTCGCAATCTGTCCATTAGCTTGGCAGTTAACATTAGGATCTCCACATTGTGGCACCCTATTGTATCGTAAAGGTTTGTCTAGTCCTTCAATATTTAAAATAACTTCATCTCTAAAGTCCCATGCTACTAAATTAGAAATGTCAAAAGAAGTAGTTACTTCAATAGATGTAGGTTTAGTAAGACTTTCTTTAACTACGAGTTTTAAGTTGCGTTGTATAGGGTTGCTTTCTAAGATAAAACCAGCATCTATAAGATTTACATCAGCAATTCTATCTTGAGTAGACAAGATTACAAAATTGAGGTGTAGACAGTTGTCTGTAATTTTTGCTTTTAGGATGTTACTAGCTTTAGAAGAATTGAATAGCTCTGCACTAATAATAGTTCCCTTATCACAATATACAGATGTTGAAGTATTTCTTGAGGAAAATAGAATAGTTTCGTTTTTGGCTTCTTTAAAGAAATCTTGACAGGTATTTACTCCAGCAATACCTCCTACCTCACAAATTGGATTTTTATCACAATCATATATCGCAATTAAAGAGTCTGAACAATTATTAGTACATCGGTCTACAGAAAAGGCTGAATCTCCTTGATACTCGTATTGAATAATTTCTAAGCCGCTACTGTTATATAGATCAGAATTAATTTCGATATCTACTAAATTTTTAATCCAGTCAATTTCTTCAAGTGGGTTTTCAGAGCAAAATTTTGAAGGATCTTCAGAATCTTCTTCACAAGAAATGAATCCTAGGGAACAGCATAGTAGTAAATTAAGTAGCGTTTTCATGATTAAGTATTTTAAAGGTTTAACTATAAGATGCTCAATCTTTTAAAAAGTTGCGTTTTAAATAGTTTTAGCGTTAGTGCGTTTTATTGCAGTTTTGTATTTGTAATTTTCCCATTTAGTGGTAAGAATTTTACGCATAGCATTGTCAAAATATCTCATAATAAAAACGTTGTAAACTGCTTTAGTAAGATTCCAATAGTTTTTAGGTAATGCTCTAAGGCTCATTGAAAAACCTGGAGTTTTATAAGTCATTTGATGCCAATAGCCTTCAGGCATATATAACATTTCTCCATGCTTTAACTCTGTAACGTATCCTTTTGCTTTAGCTAAGGCAGGGAAAGTATTAAAATCAGGATTGTTGAAATCGATATCGGGATGTGATACTAAAGAATTTGGGAGTTTGTATAAGTATTTTGTTTCTGAAGGAGGAAATAAGATGCATTTTTTTGTTCCTTCAAAGTGAAAATGAAAAATATTAGCATAGTCTATATCGTAATGCATAAATACTTTAGAGTTTTCACCTCCAAAAAATAGCATTGGTAAGTCTTTTAGAAAACGAACATTAAGTCCTTTTGGAAAAGAGAAATCTTTTTGAAGATTAGGTATTTTTTTTAATAAATTAAAAAGAAAGATTCGATAGGGTGTGGGTCCTTTTTTTAATAAATCAATATATTCGGATAGAGGAAGATGTAGGTGTGGTTCGTTAAATTTATTTTTGGAATTATTTATAGGTATTCTATTATCGTATAAAGGTACTGAAATGAAACCACCTATTTTTTTTATGTAATCTAAAGACCAATTGTTAGTAGCCTTCCAGTCATTTACAAAATGTTCTACAATTACAGGTCGTTGTTTTTTGACATAGATATTGTAAAACTCTTTTTTGGAGATGCTTGTTATGCGTTCAATTGTTTTTAGATGTAATTTCTGATCCTCCATCGAGTAATGAAAGTAATAAAAAATATTTTAGATTTATTTTTTTTGAGCTTCTAGATTTCTTTCAATCGTATGGTTTGGTCTAGTCCATTTAGGTTTTTCTCCTTTGGCTTCAAAATTAGAATCTTTAGCTTCTATGGTTTTAGGTTGTGATTTTTTAGTGAATGGTTTTTGAGGCTTAAGACCTAACATTTTGAACATTTCCATGTCTTCGTTTACATCAGGATTAGGAGTAGTTAGTAGTTTGTCTCCAGCAAAAATAGAGTTAGCACCAGCAAAAAAGCACATGGCTTGTCCTTCTCTAGACATTTGTGTGCGTCCAGCAGAAAGTCTAACCTGTGTTTCGGGCATAATAATTCGGGTAGTTGCTACCATTCGAATCATATCCCAAATAGGAACTGGTTTCTCATTTTCCATAGGAGTTCCTTCTACGGATACAAGGGCATTAATTGGTACCGATTCGGGTTGTGGATTTAAGGTAGAAAGAGCCACTAACATCCCAGCTCTATCGGCTTCGGTTTCTCCCATTCCAATAATTCCTCCACTACAAACGGTTACATTTGTTTTTCTAACATTGTCTATAGTTTGTAATCGATCTTCAAAACTTCTAGTAGAAATAACATCTTTGTAATATTCTTCTGAGGTATCTAAATTGTGATTATAAGCGTACAATCCTGCTTCGGCTAGTCTCTGTGCTTGGTTTTCAGTTACCATACCTAATGTACAGCATACTTCCATGTCAAGTTTATTAATTGTACGAACCATTTCTAGTACATTATCAAACTCGGGACCATCTTTTACATTTCTCCAAGCAGCACCCATACAAACACGGGAGCTTCCAGATGACTTTGCTCTTAAAGCCTGGGCTTTTACTTGTTGTACACTCATTAAGTCGTTTCCTTCTATATCAGTGTGATATCTAGCAGCTTGTGGACAATATCCACAATCTTCAGGGCAACCACCAGTTTTTATAGAAAGTAATGTAGATACTTGTACACTATTCGCATCATGATATTGTCTGTGAATACTTGCCGCATCATACAACAAGTCCATTAATGGTTTATTGTATATTTCGAGAATTTCTTTTTTAGTCCAGTTGTGTCTAGTCATTTTTTAATGATATTCAAAATATAGATTCAAAAATAGTGAAATTTAGCCTACCTATTAAATATTGTGCTTTGTAAAATAGCCTGCATTCAAGTTATAAGTGCGAAAAGTTAATTTCGTTTACTTTTTTAGCAAAGATAGTTGCTGGATTATCAAAGTTAAATCTTTTTCGAGGTCTTCGATTTAATTTTTCTGTTATTTTGACAATGTAGTGTTC
>CALLUJ010000004.1 GCA_938011245.1 uncultured Aquimarina sp.
TTTGGGTGAAGAAAGTCTTCTTTATTTTTCGTGTCCGTAAATCACAAATACTATCGGCTAAAGTAGGCTGCTGTATTAATTCCATATTTAAAGATAAGGAATTCTGTATTTTTTTGAAAATTCCTTGCAACGGTCTTAAAATCTAACAAATGCTTATGAAATAGATCTTTACAGGTTGTGACTCTGATTCAGAAAACGACTCAGATATCTGTGTACAAGACGAAAATGGAAGAAACGTTGCTTTAATTTGTTCTGAAAATAAATGAATAGCTGTTGAAGATGGGCTTTGTTCTAATTTCAATCAATAGTTACCATTTATTAAGTATCTACTTGAAATGAAATAAAAATTAAATTATAAACATTTGCTAACAATGTATAAAAACATTGGGTGGTTTTGGTTTGCTCTAAGTTCTATGTTTACTTACAAAGTCGCCAAATATAAAGTTTGGCATTTTCTACAAAAAAGATAAAAGCAAAATATTTAAAAACCATTGTAACGAATAATTCGTATCAGATTTCAGATATAAATTCACTTTTTAGTTATTAACGTTCTTTAAGTACGACTTAAGTTTAAATTTTTTAAACAATAACTTATGAACATTACATTATTACAAGCCGAAAACATTATAGCTATAGCTAAAAAAAAGTCTATTGAATTAGATACTAAAATGAATATTGCTATTGTAGATGCTGGAGCTAACTTAGTAGCTTTTGCTCGTATGGACGGTGCTTGGTTAGGATCTTTAGATATTGCTATTAAAAAAGCAAAAACAGCTCGTTATTTCGATATGGATACAGGTATTATTGGGGGCTTATCCCAGCCAGGCGGACCTTTATTTAACATAGAACACTCTAATAACGGGTTAATCACTTTCCCTGGTGGTGTACCCATTAAAAATGCTAACGGCGAAATTATTGGAGCTATTGGTGTTAGTGGAAGTAGTGTAGAAAACGACCATGCTGTGGCAAGTGCTGGAGCAAGTGAGATTTAATATATTCTACACAAAATTTAGAAATAACATTGACCTAAGATTTTTCGAACAATTTTAACCCATTGTAACTATCTTGGTAAACAATAAAATAAGAGTAGGAAAATTAATTTTTTTACTCTTATTTATCGTTTCCTTTATACTATAAGCTTGTCGTAATAAGTTATCGCATTTACCAATCATTCTCTTTTTAACACTTATTAAAAGGCGTTATCTTTGCTAAAAATCTTATTAGATGACTATAGAATCTCTTGTTGCTGAAATTAGACGAAAAAAATCTTTTTTATGTATTGGTTTAGATGTGGATTTAAACAAAATTCCTAAGCATTTACTAACTACCAAAGACCCTATTTTTGAATTTAATAAAGCTATAATTGATGCTACACACCATTTAACCGTAAGTTATAAACCTAATACTGCTTTTTATGAGGCTTACGGAATTAAAGGATGGCAATCCCTACAAAAAACTATAGAGTATTTAAATACCGAATACCCAGAATTATATACTATAGCCGATGCTAAACGCGGAGATATTGGAAATACTTCTACCATGTACGCCAAAGCTTTTTTTGAAGACTTAGCTTTTGATTCGGTAACCGTTGCTCCGTATATGGGACAAGATTCTGTAGAACCGTTTTTAGCTTTTAAAGACAAGCATACTATTATGCTTGCCTTAACCTCTAATAAAGGTGCTTTTGATTTTCAAACTAAAAACATAAATGGGAATGAGGTTTATAAACACATACTAAAAACTTCTAAATCATGGAAAAATTCGGAAAACCTTATGTATGTAGTTGGTGCTACTAAAGCAGAGTATTTTTCTGAAATTAGAAAAATAGTTCCTAACAATTTTTTATTAGTGCCTGGGGTTGGCGCACAAGGAGGGAGTTTAAGTGAAGTGTGTAAATACGGACTTAATCACCAAATAGGCTTACTAATTAATTCCTCTAGAGGAATTATTTATGCTGGACATGAAACCAACTTTGCTGAAAAAGCAAAAGAAGCTGCTTTTGCATTACAACAAGAAATGGCTACTTTTTTATAATTTTAAGGCAACATAATTACTTCTTGTAATGTGTTTTTTTGTAAAACTCCATTGCTAAATTCTGGCACATATACATAAGCATTAGCTTCTATAAAACCTGAAATCATAGCAGAACTTTGTTGGGTTAATATGGTTACCATATTATTAGCCACTATAGCTTTTAAAAATTGAGCTCTAACTCCTTTTACCTCATATTCCTTAACCAAAGTCTTTTGAGATCGAAGTAAAAAAGGATTATCATTTCCTAAATAATAACGTAACATAGGTAACGCATACATATAAAAACAAGTAAGTGTCGAAGCTGGATTTCCTGGTAAAGCATAAATAAACGTACCATTTTGTTTTCCAAAAAATAGCGGTTTTCCTGGTTTTTGTTTTACTTTATAAAAAATCTCTTCTATATGTAATTCTTTAAGTGCTGCACCTACAAAATCGTAATCTCCTACCGAGATTCCTCCACTAACTAAAACAAAATCATTAGCCATACTCACTTGTTTTAGAAGTCTTACAGTAGCTTCATAATTGTCTGCTACCCTATGCACATTTATACTTTTAATTCCTTCTTGTTCTAGTGTTCTAGCTAATAAAATAGAATTACTTTCATAAATTTTTCCATATGCTAGTCTCTCTCCTATTTGTATTAATTCGTTACCTGTTACAACAATAGCAACTTTAGGTTTAGGATATACTTGTACAGTGGTAATTCCTAAACTAACTAAAAAACTAATTGCCGAAGGGGATAATTTTTGACCTTTAGCCATCGCTAAACTGCCTTTTTTTATCTGCTCTCCCCGAGACCTAATGTTTTGTTTTTGAAGTGGTGTTTCTTCTATTTTAAGTTGGTTTTTAATAACACTTGTTTTTTCTTGCATTATTACAGCCGTAGCCGTTTTAGGAACAGGCGCGCCTGTAAAAATCCGAACTGCTTCGCCGTTTTTTAGTACAAATTGCTTACTATCCCCTGCTTTTACCTCCCCTATTATTGTGTATATTAACTCCTTATTTCCACAAATAGCATAGCCATCCATTGCAGATTGAGGAAATGGTGGCATATCAATTTCGGCAAACACATCGGAAGCTAGTATATAGTGTAAACCTTTATCTATAGCTATCGCTTTAGGTATTCCTTTATATAAGTAAGTAGTTACTTTTTCTATTGCTTCAGATACCGATATCATATTATAAATAGTTTAAACAGAAGAGCCTTTAATTTAACACTTTTAAAGTTGATGTAAAACTATCTTTTTAATTTTTAAAATCAATACAAAGCAAAAAACAAATTATATCAATTTTAAAATGCTTTTTAAAGTAAATTTATAAAACATTACCTGTTTACCAGTTATTAGCACATTCCGAAAAGCTATTATTAAATTTATCTATAATTTCATTCAATTTATTAGCATAATAAACTTTGGTTGCTCCTAAACTCTCTTTCTCTAAAGCATCTTCCGTATGTATAAATGAAATTCGAGCTGCTTTTAAAGCTTTTGTACAATTTAAACTATTGGCTAATTTTTCATAATTTTTTTGTATTTCTGAAAGTACAATTTCTGCATTTACTTTAATTCTTTTTTGCTGTACCAGTTCATTAGCACGCTGTTGCTTTACGGCTTCTACCTGTTTTGCTTGTTCTTCTAGTTGTTTTTGTAAAATTCGTTGTTGTTCTACTAATTCTTGTTGCTTTCTTTGCAGTTCCTCCTGCTGATAGTTTAAGCTGTTTTGTGTAGACTCAACATCATAATCATCATTAGAGGCATATACTTCTCCATCTGTATTATGCCTTTCTTCAATATTATCTATAGAAATATTTGTACACTTCGAAAGTGCTATAATCATAGCTTTTGCTTTTTCTCTAGCTCTTTTAGCATAAAATCGAGACCTTTCGTAAGTGCCTTCTATTTGAGCTTTATCACAAGCTTCAAAACCCTGATAAGCAATTTCTGAAACAACATCACACCCACAATTTGCTGTAACTTCTTCTACTTCGGAGAAAGTTTCCATAGCTTTTTCCGTCCATTCTCTAACATGATCTACATTATTAGATTCGTACGCTTTATTAGTATGTGCTACAGAATAATTAGCTGCACTAAAAGCTCTATCACAGTTTTGAGCTAAAGCTATAGACACCATTAGAGCGTTAATTACGAAAAAAGTAGTCTTTTTCATGTGAGTTAATTTTTTGATTTACACAAATATAGCATAAAAAATGCTTTTAATCGTTATTTTTTACACTTTAACCCTTGCCTATTTAATAGCTTTTAAAAGCTAAACTAATTAATGCTTATATTTAGCATTATTTTTAATCCTTTTATTAATGAATACTTCTATAATCTCTGCCGTAAACCACAATTTAAACCAAGCTATAGCACTATTAAATACCTTAGATAACAAATTATATACAAATACTAACGTAGGTCCTTATTTTTCTAGTGTCGGCTCTCATTTACGACATACACTTGACTTTTTTAGCTGTATTATAGATGGTTTAGATGCCAACCAAATTAATTTAGTTAATAGAAAACGAGACGAAACTATTGCTAATAACAAAGAGGTTGCCATTGCTAAAATTCAAGAAATTCAAGAAACTTTTGTTCGATTTGCAAATATAAATACCGATTATATTATTCATGTAACCGACGATTTAGGTGAAGGAGAAGTTACTGTAAGCTATACTTTAGAAAGTATTATGACTTTTGCCCATAGCCACGCCATACATCATTTTGCTACTATTGGTTACATTCTTCATCAACTTAACGTATCCCATAATATTAAAGGATTTGGCTATAACCCTACCACTCCTGTAGAACAGCGTAAAGGGATTTAAAACTAATTCCTAATAAAGTTATAGTACTCTGTTTTATATTATTTATTTATAAAACCTAATACTTAAAAGTAGGTTTAATTTAAATACAAAGGAATTATCTTTGCTACAAAAAGTGCGTACTATACAATCGTTTCCAATATCTAATATTAGTCTTTACAAAGAAAAATTACTGCATTGGGCTCAACAATTTGAAGAAGTTATTTGGCTAGACTCTAACTCTTACAATAAGACTGTAGGAAAATATGAAGCACTTTTAGCTGTAGAAGCTTTTACTGCTTTACAAACCGATTATAAAGATGCATTTAATAAACTAAACGAATACCAACAACATACAAACGATTGGATTTTTGGCTATTTAACTTACGATTTAAAAAATGATACCGAACAATTGAAATCTAATAATATTGATAAAATAGCTTTTCCCGATCTTTATTTTTTTCAGCCTAAAAAACTAATTTACATTACTAGTACTACTGTTACTTTTGAGTATTTAAGAATGGTAGATGACGAAATTAATACCGATTTAATGGAAATTGAAGAATCTTCAATTTTCGAAGATATTGTAGAGGAAAAGCTTCCTAAAATTAAACTTAGACTTACCAAAGATCAATACAAGGAACGTGTAGTAAAAATGAAACAACATATTGCGCTTGGCAATATTTATGAGGCTAATTTTTGTCAAGAATTTTATGCGGAAGATACTACAATAAACCCTTTAACTACCTATAAAAATTTAAATCGTATTTCTAAACCTCCTATGGCTAGTTTTCTTAAAATTGAAGAACACTACGCTTTATGTGCTTCTCCAGAACGTTATATAAAAAAAGAGGGGTTACAAATTATATCTCAACCCATTAAAGGAACGGCAAAAAGAGATACTTCTTTAACAAAAGATATCAAGTTGTCTTCTAATTTAGCAAAGGATCCAAAAGAGCGATCTGAAAATATTATGATTGTAGATTTAGTTAGAAATGACCTTTCTAAAACTGCCATTAAGGGAAGCGTAATTGTAAAAGAACTATGTCAAATATATTCTTTTGAACAAGTACATCAAATGATTTCTACTATACAAAGCACTATAAAAACCAGTACACCACCTGTAGAGATATTAAAGACTACCTTTCCTATGGGGAGTATGACTGGAGCTCCTAAAGTATCTGCCATGAAAATTATTGAGGAATTAGAGGTAACTAAACGGGGTTTATACAGTGGAAGTATTGGTTATTTTACTCCTAATGGTAATTTTGATTTTAACGTAGTTATACGAAGCATTTTATATAACAAATCTAAAAAACACCTTTCTCTTTCTGTTGGTAGCGCTATTACAAATAAATCTAATATTGATACTGAATATGAAGAATGTTTACTTAAAGTTAAAGCTCTTCGTAAGGTTTTGGAATAGAAAATAATTAATTTTGATGTTTTAATAAATTGTTAGTTATGAAATTATCCGAAGTAAAGAAAACATTAAGCAAACTTTCTAAAATTACCTTTAAACTTCCCAATGGTCAATTAGTTCCTAAACATTTTCATGTTACAGAGGTTGGTAAAGTTGTTAAAGATTTTATTGATTGTGGAGGCGTTTTAAGAAGTGAAAAAGTGGTAAATTTTCAATTATGGGAAGCCGATGATTACAATCATAGACTTCATCCTGAGAAATTATTAAGTATTATTAGCATTGCTGAAAACACTCTGAATATCCAAGACCAAGAGGTAGAAGTAGAATACCAAGGAGAAACTATAGGTAAATATAATTTAAATTTTGATGGCACTCATTTTTTACTAGTACCTAAAGTAACCGATTGTTTGGCTAAAGACGCTTGTGGTATTCCTGAAACATCTGCTGCTACTTCTCAAAATTCATGCACTCCAGGTTCTGGTTGCTGTTAAAAAGACTTTTTTATGTTCACAAAAATAGCCACAATTATAGACGGCATAGATGTAAGCTATATTGATGCTTCTAGAAAAGAAATACTACAACAGCTTATCAATTTTATCCAAAGCAATAAAAAGTCTGAAAAAGCTATAGCGCTCAACTTTATTTGTACACATAATTCTAGACGTAGCCACTTATCCCAAGTATGGGCACAAACTCTAGCTTATTATTACAATATCCCTAAAGTTGCCTGTTATTCTGGAGGTACAGAAGCTACTGCCATGTTCCCTGTAGCTGTTACAACCCTAGAAAATCAAGGTTTTGAAATACAGCGTTTAACTCAAATCACTAATCCAATATACGCTATCAAATACAGTAATAATAACCATCCAATTATAGGTTTTTCTAAAAAATTTGATGACTCTTTTAATCCGAAAAATAATTTTGCTGCAATAATGACTTGTTCTTCTGCCGATAAAGGTTGCCCATTTATAGCAGGTGCTCAAAAACGTATTCCACTTACATTTGAAGACCCCAAAGCTTTTGACAATACAACCTTACAAGCCGATAAGTATGCCGAACGTAGCCTTGAAATTGCTACTGAATTAAAGTATGTTTTTTCGAAAATAAGTTAAGTTCTGTACCATACTAATGTATTTTATATAATTTATATTAGATTTGCACAATAAAGAGCTCTAAAATTATCGACACGAGAAGAAGTTTAACTGTCTTTTATAATACTAACAATAAAGTCGATAACAATAAGAGCTCTTTTTTTTTATAAAACCACTTACTATAAAGTAAGTATTTTTTTAGTTATATTTACTGCTAAATTACGCATTTCTACGTATTAAAATACGTAGAAATGCGTAATTAGATATAATTTAATTATTTGGTAACATTTATACATATTCCCCTAAAAAAACACTGTTTTAATTAAAAAAAAACCAATATATAGTAAAACTATATATTGGCTCTAAGGAAAAACTAATTTAACTAAATATTATTTAATGCTCTAAAAAATTAATTAAGTGCTCTCTATATTTATAATAGTCAGGATGTTCTATTAATTCTGCTCTGTTGCGAGGTCTTTCAAAGTCTATTTCTAAAATATCGCCTACTTTAGCTCTAGGCCCCGAAGTCATCATAATTACTCGATCTGCTAAAAGAATCGATTCATCAACATCGTGTGTAATCATAATTGCTGTTATTTTTTCTTGGTTCCAAACTTCAACCAATACATCCTGAAGCTCTCCTCTTGTTAATGAATCTAACATTCCAAAAGGTTCGTCCAATAATAACACTTTAGGTTTTAGAGCAAAAGCTCTTGCTATTCCTACGCGCTGTTGCATTCCTTGCGATAAATCTTTAGCTCTCTTATACATTGAGTCTTCTAAACCAACTTTAGCTAAATAATATTTAACAATATCGTCTCTATCTTTTTTTGTTCCATGGGCAAAAACTTGTTTTACACCTAACATTACATTGTCGTATGCTGTCATCCATGGTAATAAACTTGGCGATTGAAAAATTACACCTCTATCTGGCCCTGGACCTTTAACTGTTTTATTATCGGCAACAATGGTTCCTCTAGATATTTCATTTAAACCAGCAATCATGGTTAATAAAGTAGATTTTCCACAACCCGAATGTCCTATTATAGATATAAATTCTTCATGTTTTACTTTTAAATCTAAATCGTCTAAAACTACATAATCTCCTTTTGGTGTAGGGTATATTTTAGTTAGTTGATTAATGTCTAACATATATTCATTACTAAACAAACCATTGTCTAGACGTGTATTTTTTTCTTTTACTGTTGTCATAATGCTTTTGTTTATTAATAAATTACACTCCAGCTTTTACTCCTTGGAAAAGCTTAGTTTTCAAAATAGGCTTTAAATTAGGTAACGTATAAGTATTTTTAGACTCTGATGCTCGTTCTTTTCCTATTTGAATAAGGTATTCTAAAATTGAATTACGTAATTTTTTAAAATTATCATTATTATTCAATTCTGTTTTGTCTCTTGGACGTTCTAGGTTTACAATAAACTCTGGTCCTAAAGTAGCCTTAGGCCCCGGTTTTAGAGGAATAATGCGATCTGCCATATAAATCCCTTCATCTACATCATTAGTAATTAGTAATGCCGTACGTTTATCTTTACTCCAAATACTTAAAATTTCGTCTTGCAAAGTCCCTCTTGTTAAAGCATCTAACGCACTTAGTGGCTCGTCCATTAAAATAACTTCTGGATTCATGGCTAATGCACGCGTTACTGATACGCGTTGACGCATTCCTCCTGAAAGGGCTTTTGGTAATTTATTAATAGCATGTGAAAGCCCTACCATTTTTACATAGTTTTCAATACGAGCTCCTATTTTATCTTTAGACCAATCTTTAAACTTTTCCTTAACAGCCATCCCTACATTATTCCGTACTGTTAGCCATGGTAATAAAGAATAATTTTGAAAAATTACTCCTCGTTCGTGACTTGGTCCTGTTACAGGTTCTCCTTTATAAAGCACTTCTCCTTCGTCTGGAAACTCTAATCCCGAGATAAGTTTTATTAGGGTTGTTTTTCCACTTCCAGAAAAACCAACAATAGCAATAAACTCTCCCTCTTCAATTTTAAGATTTATATTTTTTAATACTTCGATACGGTTTTCACCTGTACCATATGCCTTGGTTACATTTCTTAATTCAATATGTGCCATAATTCTTTTAGTTGATGGTTATGTGTTGTTGGTTGTTAAGAGTAGCATTACACCTTCTGTAACAACTACCAACTAAAACTAGTGTTATGCTTCTGTAAAAGTCATTAATTTTTGAACCGAAAACATCATTCTATCTAATAAGAATCCAATTCCTCCAATTACAAACATTGCTGCAATTATTTTTGCATTAGAATCGTTGGCTCCATTTTGAAATTCTTCCCAAACAAATGTTCCTAATCCTGGACTTTGAGATAATAATTCAATGGCAATAAGTACCATCCAAGCTACAGAAACGGTAATACGTAATCCCGTAAAAATTAATGGAAATGCAGAAGGCAATACTATTTTAAATACTTTTTGACCTACACTTAGGTTTAATACTTTTGCTACGTTTATAAAATCGTTATCTACACTAGAAACTCCTAAGGTAGTGTTTACTAGAGTTGCCCACATAGCACATAGGCCCACGGCAATAAATGAAATAATAAAAGACACATCTCCATCATAAGTAAGGGTTAACGATTTTACAATCATATACACCAATAAAAACCAAACAACGGGAGATACAGGCTTAAATATTTGTATTAACCAATTTACCGAAGAGCGTAATGTTTCGCTTAATCCTAATACCATACCTATAGGTACTGCTAAAAATAAGGCTAAGAAAAAACCTGCAAATACCGTTTTTAAACTTGTTATAATTTGATCTACAAATGAAGGACGTCCTGTGTAGGTTATAGCTTTTAATCCTTGGGCTTTTCTCTTTTCATTAGTTTTTGCTACACGCTCTAAAAATGCAGATTTTTTGGCACTAATTATTTTATGATCGGCAATTAAATTTTTAAATGCCGTAACTACAGAGACTGGAGAAGGAAGCGAATTTATGGTACTTTCTCCAGATTCTATCCTTTTCAGTTCTGTTGCAATAGCTGTTTCTCCTCCCGATTTACGAGCTGTTTCAATTTTATAATCACGCTCTATATTATACAATTTATTTGCTCCTACATGCCATAATAGTATAAACAACAAAATAGATACAATTGGGAATACTACTTTTTTTATTAATTCGGTAAGATTCTTTTTTACATCTTCTCCTGCAGCTAAGCGCACTGCGGGTTCAAAGAAACTTAATCCGATAAATTTTAATATATTGATTGATTTATCTTTCATAATCGTTATATTTTAGGGAATAACGTATTGATTTTATTACACTTTTACTTTAATATTAAATAGTATGGAGATTGTTTTTTTAAAAGAAAATGAGGAGTAGTATTTCAACTCCTCAAATTCCCGTGTTAAAAAAATTCAACACTCCCTAAATTATTTATCTTTGTTTCCTATTTCGAAACTATTGATATATCCTATTGGATCTTTTCCATCGTATTTATTACCATCTATAAAGTCTGTTGTAGCTGGTTTATAACCATCGGTTGCAGGAATATCTGTTGCTGGTATTTTTCCTTCTGCCACCAATAATTCTGCTGCTTTTTTCCATATCTCTGGCTTATAAATATCTTTTGCTTTGCTTGCATACCAATCTGCAGATTTAGCTTCTGGTATTTGTCCCCAACGACGCATTTGAGTTAAAAACCAAACGGCATCAGAGTAGAATGGATAAGTAGCATTATAACGGTAAAACACATTAAAATCTTCCATAGAACGTTTATCCCCTTTTTCAAATTCAAAAGTTCCTGTCATGGAATTAGCCAATACGTTTACTGGAGCTCCCACATACTCTGAACGAGAAAGTATCTCTACTGCTTCTGGTCTGTTTCCTGGAGTATCTAACCATTTTCCCGCTCTAATTAAGGCTTTAGTAATCGCTACTGTAGTATTAGGATATTTTTCTGTAAACTCTTTAGTTAGTACAAATACTTTTTCTGGGTTGTTTTTCCAAATATCATAGTTAGTCGTTACTGGAACTCCTATACCTTTAAATACCGCTTGTTGATTCCATGGCTCTCCCACACAATATCCATAAATAGTTCCTGCTTCTAAGGTCGCTGGCATTTGTGGTGGTGGTGTTACCGATAGTAATACATCTGCATCAACTTGCCCTTGTATATTATCTTTAGTGTACATTCCTGGTTTAATTCCTGCTGCTGCTAACCAATAACGAATTTCATAGTTATGGGTTGATACTGGGAATACCATTCCCATTTTAAATGCTTTACCTTCTTTTTTATAACCTTCTATTACTGGTTTTAAAGATGTTGCTGGAATTGGATGTACTGGTTTACCATCTGGACCCTTCTTTACATTAGGTTTCATTTTAGCCCATACATCATTAGAAACTGTAATTCCATTTCCATTTAAGTCCATAGAGTAAGGTGTAACCAATTCTGCTTGACGTCCAAAACCTGCCTGCGCTGCAATTGGTTGACCTGCTAACATATGTGAACCGTCTAACTGACCATCGATTACACGATCTAAAATATTTTTCCAGTTAGATTGCGCTTCAACAGAAACAAAAAGACCTTCATCTTCAAAAAAACCCTTTTCTTTTGCTATAGCTAAAGGAGCCATATCTGTAAGCTTTATAAAACCAAACTTTAATTGAGGCTTTTCTATCTCTAAGCTTTGTACTGTTTCCGGAGCTTCTTCTACCACAGGAGTTTCTTTCTTTTTACCTCCACAAGAAACTAATACAGAAGAAAATGCAAAAACCGCTACTCTAAAAAACTTATTTCTCATAATATTTAGATTAATTTATTTCTATTTGACACTACAAATATAAGTATTAACTAAGTATTAATACTTAAGTAATTAAAAAAATGTATGATTTTTTTTATAATTATTTATATATCAAATAATTAACTACCTTTAAACTGCTTCAAAAAACCGATTAAAGAATATAAATAATACTAAATAAGACTATTTTAACTAAAAAAAATATGGAAATACTTAAGTATTTAAGTAAATTTGCTTTAAACATAATCTAAGTAACAACAATATTTAATCCCCTAAACATTATGAAGAAACACACCTACTTAATGGCCTTTGTATTAATTTTAATACAAACTAGCCTTACAGCCCAGAATAATAGTTTTGGAAAAATAAGTTATAACAAGGCTACCAACATTTCTGGAAAACAGCGAATGCTTTCTCAAAAAATTGCTAAGGTTCGCCTTTTAAAACTTGCTGGGGCTTCTGGATCAGAGTTAAATAAAGAATATAATTCTAGTTTACAGTTATTTCAACGAAACTTAAGTATTTTAGAAGCAAATAGTAAGCAAAGTTCTGCTAAAGTAAAGTCCCTTCTAAAAAAGGAAAGTACTTTATTTAACAAATTTAAGGCTATACTTATCAATAAATCTTTACAGAACATTAATCCAATTATAGAAAGCTCCAATACACTTTTAAAAACTTGCCATGCTTTAGTATTAGCAATTGAAGAAGATTCTAAATACAATAAAGAATATCTAAACGAAAGTAAAATTGAGCAAAATAAAGTAACAACTATTAATAAATCTGGGAAACAACGAATGCTATCTCAAAGGTTGTGTTTATATTATACTGCCTGTAGATTATACCGTAAGGAAAAACTAAATTACAAGAATATATGTAACCAAGTAGAAAATATATTTAATGAAATGAACGACACCTTAAACTTACTTTTAATTAGCGATTTAAATACTTCTGAAATTGAAGAAAATATAGGTAAAATACTTAGTCTTTTTAGCCATATAGAGAACAATAAAAGAGATTTCATAAACAATAAACTCCCACTAATTGAAATTATGAATACTACAAATCAAATTACCAATACATATAATGTAATTACTGGCCAGTACACATCCCTATAACTACACTATTTTTTCCCAATAAAAAAAAGCCTTGAACATTTTATCAAGGCTTTTTTTATTTTAAACCATCATTATTTAGGTGCATTCAGAAAATAAGGCTATTTCATAAAGATGCTTATAGAAAATCTAAGATTTGATAGATTCAGATTTTGGATTTTCATTTTTTTGGTCTCTACTTTCTTAAAGCACTCACTTTTTGAACTAACAAGACATAGTAATCCCTTGTTTTTTTTGATGTTTCTTAAAATTTAAGCTACTATTTGTGCTTGGCTATGTTGTATCCTTCTGCCTATTTCTAGAGCATTAGTGGTATGAATGCCAAAAAATACCCAAAGTATTTCGGTAGCTTTTGTTTTAGCTTTCATTTTTTTGAGGTGGGAATATTCTTTTTCTTTACTAAAACTACCCTTTAAATGAGTTGCTCTATTTGTTTTTTTATCTAAACAACAACTATAATGTTTTAAAAACATTAAATCTATGCAACCTTTAGATTTAAACATCATTTTAGAACCCAATTGTTTTTCTTTAAAATTCAATCTTTCGGCTAGAGAATCCTAAGGAATACATAAATAGATTTTACCCAAATCATTTTGTAAAAAACGAGTATAAAAGGAATCTAAATTTTCTTGAGAAGATAAAAACGAAAATTCGAGCTGAAACTCACTTATTCTTTGTAATTTCATAAATAACGTAAATGTAAAACCCCGTTTTTAGCTATGAATAGCTGTTTTTTTTGGTTTTTATTTACATTAATTTACAACAAATCCCTCGTATTTACAAGGGTTTTGGATATTCTGAATGAGTCTTTCTAATTAACATTGTTTTTGATTATTTCTCTCTGAGTTAAGAAAATTAATATTCTTAACTTATTAAGGTATTCTGAAAAAACAATTAACAACAATATTTATTTTTAAATAGGAAGTGGTTTATACTTGACTTACACCTATATTGTAACGTTCTGTAATTGGAGATTGATTAGCTGCCTCGATACCCATACTAATCCACTTTCTAGTATCAAGAGGATTAACAATTCCATCGGTCCATAAACGAGCTGCTGCATAGTAGGGAGAGGTTTGACTATCGTATTTAGATTTAATTTTTTCAAATAATTCTTTTTCCTCTTCTGGACTAATTTTTTCCCCTTTTGCCTTTAAAGAAGCTGTTTCTATTTGCAATAATACTTTAGCCGCTTGTGCCCCTCCCATAACAGCTAATTCGGCACTAGGCCATGCAAAAATAAGTCTTGGGTCGTATGCTTTACCACACATTGCATAATTTCCTGCCCCATAAGAATTACCTATAATAACTGTAAATTTAGGAACAACACTATTAGCCATAGCTTGTACCATTTTAGCCCCATCTTTAATAATACCGCCTTGTTCACTTTTACTACCTACCATAAATCCCGTAACATCTTGAATAAAAATTAAAGGAATCTTCTTTTGGTTACAATTACTTATAAAACGAGCTGCTTTATCTGCTGATTCAGAATAAATTACACCACCTACCTGCATTTCTCCTTTGGCATTTTTAGTTACTAAACGCTGATTTGCTACAATACCTACAGCCCAACCATCAATTCTAGCATAGCCTGTTAATAATGTTTTTCCGTAATCTTCTTTATATTGTTCAAAATTAGAATCGTCTACTATGCGCTCTATAATAGGGAGCATATCGTAAGGCTTATTACGCTCTTTAGGTAGTAATCCAAATATTTCCTCGGTAGGGGATTTAGGAGTTGTAGGAGTAATTCTATTAAATCCTGCACTTTCAGGGTTTCCTATTTTAGAAAAAATATTTTTAATTTTATCTAAAGCATCTCGATCATTTTTTGCTTTATAATCTGTAACACCAGAAATTTCGCAATGGGTTGTTGCTCCACCTAGAGTTTCATTATCTATATTTTCACCTATAGCCGCTTTAACTAAATAACTTCCTGCTAAGAAAATACTAGCTGTTTTATCAACAATTAACGCTTCGTCACTCATTATTGGAAGATAAGCACCACCCGCAACACAACTTCCCATAACGGCAGCAATTTGAGTAATTCCCAAGCTACTCATTCTTGCATTGTTTCGGAATATTCGTCCAAAGTGTTCCTTATCTGGAAACACCTCATCTTGCATTGGTAAAAAAGCACCTGCGCTATCTACTAAATAAATAATTGGTAATTTATTTTCCATTGCAATTTCTTGGGCACGCAAATTCTTTTTTGCAGTAATAGGAAACCATGCTCCTGCTTTTACAGTAGCATCGTTAGCAACTACAATACATTGTTTTCCATGGATGTAACCTATTTTTACAATTACCCCTCCACTAGGGCAACCTCCATATTCCGCATACATATCTTCGCCTGCAAAGGCTCCAATCTCAACACAATTAGCTTTCTTATCTAATAAATAATCTATACGTTCCCTTGCAGTAAGTTTACCTTTACTATGTAATTTCTCAATACGTTTTTCCCCTCCTCCAAGAGCAATTTCTGAAAACTTTTTTTTGAGCGTGTTAGCAAGTTGCTTATTGTAGTCTTCGTTTTTATTGAAAGTTAAATTCATAGTTATTGTTAAATGAGAGTACGAAAATACAAAAGCTTTTGTTTATAAATTTTAAGGAATTCATCAAAAAACCTTAAAGAAAAAATAAATTTTTGAAGCTAACTATTTAAAGAATATCTTTAAAATTTATTTATAAACAATAATACTAATTTGAAATATATCATATTAAAAAAAATGGTTATTTCATTATGTACAACATAGTAACAACAACCCCTTTACTAATTCCTAAATCAATCTTAGTTAATTGTTTTTTTTCTTTTACTTTAAAATTAAACGGAGGGCTCAATAAGTCAATCCCGCTATTTTTTTTTAATCTAATTCCCTGCCCTGCTATAATATTTTTATTAGGCACAAATTCCCCACAAGGTAAATGTTCTGTTAAAATAACATACTTAAAGCTGTATAGCTTACTAATTATATTTTGAATTTCTGAATTTGATAAATGCTGTAACACCTGCCGTAACAATACACAATCTGCTATAGGAAGAGTATCTATGGCAATATCCATACAGAAGAATTCTAAATTTAGAATCTTAAACATTCTTTTATTATGGGCAATTAATTCTTCTACAATATCAATAGCAATATACTTTTTTGAATGTTTTACCAGTTCTTTCCCTATATTAAAATCGCCACAACCCAAATCACATACTGTAATAGGCTTTTCAAAAGAATTTAAAAATTGTTTTAACTCTTTTATATACGGCTTAACAATTATGGGATTGTGGGAACCTTCGCCTGAATAAAAATGGAACTGATTACCTCCCCAAAGTTTCATTTCATAAATTTGTTCCATCACTTTTCTAGTAGGCCAAGGTTTCTTTATTTTATGGGAATTTTTTTCTTTATTACTCATATGCAATATAATATTGCAAAAAAATACAATAATCTATATGCTACCAAAATTAATCACGTCTAAATTTTTATTTACTTTTACTATCAAACTGAATTCAGAATTAATATGAAACAGAAAATGACAAAGTTTTTATTTTGTCTAATGCCTTTTGGTATTTTTGCTCAAAGCTTTATTGGATTAAATACGGACAATTACTCTGGTGTCTATGGAGTACTTACTAATCCTGCTAATGCTGTTAACTCCCGTACTAAAGTAGATATTAATCTAATTGGCATAAGCTCCTACTTTAGTAACGATTACGCTTCCGTTAATCTCTTGAATTTTAATGATGAAAATAACTTAAACCCTACTCCCGATAATAACATAATAGTAAATTTTGATGTATTGGGCCCTTCTCTATTATTTAATATTAATGCAAAAAATGCAATAGCGCTTACCACAAGAGCTAGATTTTTCTCTAATATAAACAACATTGCTGGAGATGTTATAGAATTATTTGATTCTGGGATTGATGAAAATATTCCTACTCAAATAGAAAACATATCATTAAACGCTACGTCTCATATCTGGACAGAATATGGAGTTACTTACGCAAGAGCACTTATAAATAATGGTGCACATTTTCTTAAAATTGGTATTACCGCTAAATATTTAAATGGCTATGCATATACCAGTGCTTTATCTAGAAAATTGTCTCTAGATTACGATCCTTTTGAAATAACTGGAGCTAGCATTAACGGTAATTTATCTGCTAAAGGTAGTGCCGAATATTCTTTTAGTAGAAATATTGATTTAAACAATAACAATGAGATTATAGATAATGAAGATGATTATAATATTGAATCTCAATCTACTGGTTTTGGACTCGATTTAGGTATTGTTTATGAATATAGGAAAGACAATCTTTATAAAGGTTTAAAATACAAAAACAAATATTTTTTAAAAGCAGGTTTGGCTATAACCGATATTGGTTCTTTAAAATACCGTAACTCAAGGGTTAATACATATGATCTTAATATAGGTGTAAACTTTAACCAAGAAATTTTGGACGAAGGCAATTTTAACGATATTGAAGCGCGTTTAAACCTTAGATCAAACCTTACGTCTCAAACAATAAATTTACCTACTGCTATACATGGTAATTTAGATTGGAATACATACAAAAAAATATACATTAATCTCAATACTGACTTATCGCTAATAAATGCTAATAAAAAAGGGGCAAATAGAATTGAAAATTCTATAACTTTTGCGCCACGTTTCGAATCTCGACTTTTTAGCATCTATTCTCCTGTAAGTTATCGTCAGTTTTCTAAGTTTAATTGGGGTACGGGCTTTAGGCTAGGACCTATTTATGCTGGATCAAATTCTTTATTATCTAATTTAATCTCTGACAATCCTAAATCTATTGATTTTTATGCAGGATTAAAAATTCCAATATATTATTATAAAAAAAGAATTAATGATAGAAAATAAATTAGGAAACTAAAAACAATAAGCATTTTTTTTAGATACATTTTTCCTAATAGTAAACAGATGAAAATAACGAACAATTAAACCGTTCTTTTTTTTATTTAGAAAAGTATAACTCTATTTTAAATAACTAAATTAGACATTCCACGTCATTGTGCCACCCTTTACGAAAAAAGTAATAAACACTGTTCCCTTTAGGGAAACAATCTTCAAGATTAAGCCGCTTAACGGTTAGTGTAAGAAATGTATGGCGGGTGATGAGCAATACGTTTCGGATTGGTACTAAGCCAAATATAAATATTCTGCTTTTATCATTCTTGTAAATGCTAAATTTTATATTTGGCGGACTTTGCAAATAAGCACTAACCTTTGAGAAAGCCTAAGTTGTCCTATGTTTTTTATACATTGTTATGTTTTTTTGTCCGTATTTTTTTTACGGTAGATTAAAGATCATTAGTTTTGTGACGAAATAATAGAGATAAAATGTTAACACAATTTTCTATAATAAACTTTAAAGGATTCAACGAAGAGTTTATACTTGACTTTAGTGATTCAAGAGGATATACGTTCAATAACGAATGTGTAAAGAATTCAACTATCAATAACGCTGTTGTTTATGGTAAAAATGGTGTAGGGAAATCTAACTTAGGTCTTGCTATTTTTGATATAATTGGACATTTAACAGATAAAAATATAAATAAAGAAGTTTATCGTTTCTATTTAAATGGAAGTAATAATGCAGAAACAGCAAAATTTCATTATGAATTTTTAATTGAGGGTAGTAAAGTTGTCTATGATTATGAGAAAAAAGATAACAAGACTATAATTGCAGAAAGTTTTTCAATCGATAATATTAAATACGCCTCAATCGATAAAAGAAATAATGATTTTGCGGAGATTAATTTTGAAGGTACAGAAAATTTAAAAAGAGAATTAAATAATGATAACTTATCTCTCTTAAAGTATATAAAAAGCAATTCACTTCTTGATGAAAATAAAATCAATAAAATTCTATTAAAATTCTATGAATTTGTCGATAAAATGTTATTGTTCACATCTCTTGAGGATAAAAAATATATAGGTTTAGAGGTAGGGAGTATAAGTGTACAGCAAGATGTTATTAATAAAGAAAATATTTCTAACTTAGAGTTTTTTCTAAATAAAGCTGGTATAGAATGTAAATTAAATGTTATTGAAGAATTTGATAATAATATTCTAACTTTTAATTTTGGGAATAAAAATATACCTTTTGAAAGTATAGCATCTCAAGGAACGAAATCTTTAGCAATTTTATATTTTTGGTTGCAACGACTAAAAAAAGAATCTGTTGTTTCATTTCTATTTATAGATGAGTTTGATGCTTTTTATCATCACGAATTATCTGAGATAGTTATTGAAGAGTTAAAAAATACAGGAGTTCAATTTATATTGACTACACACAATACTTCATTAATGAATAATGATTTATTAAGACCTGACTGTTATTTTATAATGGATTCGGTCAATATTACCTCATTACCCAATGCAACAAAAAAGGAGTTAAGAGAAGCTCATAACTTAGAAAAAATGTATAAAGCTAATTCGTTCAATGTCTAATAATTTAATTCTTTTTGTTTTTGAAGGAGCAAAAAAAGAAGGACAAGTGTTTAATTCTTTTAAATCATTTTTTGACGATTCAAATAGAATTATAGAGTGTGCATATTGTACTACAATCTATGGTTTGCATAAAAAAATAAAAGAGGATGAAGAAGTTAGTTTGTTTGGTCTCTTAAAAGAGAATCCGAATAACAAGAATTTAGAAAAATATAAAGCAAAACAATTTGCCGAAATTTATTTGTTTTTTGATTATGATGGACATACTAATATCTCAAGTGATGAGAAAATCATTGAATCTATTGAATATTTTAATGAAGAAACAGAGTTTGGTAAATTGTATATTAGTTACCCGATGCTAGAATCATTAAAGCACTATAATAATAATGAAATTGAATTTAAAGATTTACAGGTTGAGTGTAAAGAAGATATTTCTTACAAAAAAATTGTAACTAAACAATGTGCGAAAGAATATATTGACTTTAATAATTATGATAAGGATATATGGAATAGGCTAATCAAGATTCATTTAATGAAAATGAGTTATATTGTTTCAGAAAATTACTCTTTACCATCAATTAAATTTACTCAAAGTGAAATTTTTAAATCTCAATTAGAAAAATATATAAAACCAGAATCAAAAGTATCTGTTTTGAGTGCTTTTCCTATTTTTTTATTTGATTATATAGATTTAGAAACTACAGATTTAGATAATTTTTTTCAACATTGACTTTTAATGAAACATAACGGTTAAACATATGACAAGTTGGCTAGAAAATAAGCATTTATTTTGGGTTTAGCCACAAGCCAAAACTTTTGTATTTTGTTTTAATTTTTACCTTTTAACACCAAATCAAAAGATTTGGCGGACTTTGCAAATAGACAATAACCTTTCGATTAAACATTAATCGCCCAATTTGCTATATATAGTGTTAGCATTTCGTACTACTTTTTTAATTTCTCTTTTATATTATCAGGAAACCAAGGCAATATACCTGTTTCTCTGTATTCTTTATGATACTTTTCGATTTCGTACATTTTTCCCGAAATATCTTTTCTTTTTAAATAATTATCATATTTTTTCTTCGAAAAAAAGGCATCTATGATATTATCCGATACATTAATAACAAACCAACGTTCTGGTTCTATAAAAACGCTTTTGGTCGAATCAATAGGAAAAATTTGTAATTCTCCTTCTAATTTAGAAAGATCTTTTGATATTGAAATACCACTATATTTATTTGCATATACAAATTCTCCTTCTTTATAGTTTGTAAGATTTCGTTTTCTCTTATTGGTTTTTCCGTATATATAGACATTATCAATTCCTATTTCCTTTAAATTTTCTAAATATAATTTGTTTTTAAAAAATTCAGGAATTTCAAAAAACCATTCATTATACGATTTATCGTAATGCATGAATATTGGTTTTGCTAAAGGAAGTACTTGGAAATCTAAATAGATCTTTTTAGTATAAAAAGGATCTACATTTTTATGTTTTTTATCAAAAATACAAGATGAAACCACTGTTAATAATACTATGTAAATAATTTTTTTTAAATTTTTCATTCTCCTTTAATTGTAGTTGTCCAATAAGCTTGTATTTGTAATTCGTCACTACCTCCAAGTGCATCATGATATAAGAAACCGAGTACTGCACAAACTGCATTATATTCGGTAGATCGACTGCCCCAACTAGGTCTTAAATCTAAGGTATCAGTAAACCAATATCGAAATGTAATTTCACCATCAATATCAACTTCATATTCGTATTTAATATTTACAGATCTAACAGTCCATACTAATTCATTAAAAGCCATATCCCAAGTAGCACTATATTCATCATTCCATTTCCAAAATTCTAGTGCTTGTTTCCACATTTCTCCTTTAGCACGTTGACCACCGAGTTGAGTGCTAAAAGAATCTGAACCATCATCTTTTCTAATTTTGTAATTGGGGTGATTTTTAATTTTTTCAATTTCTTTTTTTTGTTCTCGTAATAAAGCATCATCATTTTTTACTTTATCTAAGCTATTTCCAGTAAGACAGACAGCATCACTTTGCAATATGGAATGCACTCCAACTATAAAAATATTTTCGGCCATATCAGGATTCATGCCTAAATATTTACAAGCTGCTCTAAACATAGCTCTTCTTGCTGCAGTTCCCCACCCAGGGTCAGTACCAGCATAACTATTAAAACTTTTTTCTTTTGTATTGTTTTCAAAGCCCATTATGTAATCGTTTTTAGTTTTTTTGTATGAACGCTAACGATTGTTGTATGATTTGTAGCTGTCCCGTTAGGGTAGCTATTAATTATACAACTTGTTACAAGCTGGCTATTTTTGTTCAATAACTTTTATTTTTTCACTTACCTTAATTAAATTTGTAATCACTCTTGCTCTGCCATCGGGATAATAATTTTTTAGTAAAACTAAATCTTGGATATATCCATCTAAATAAAATTTACCTGTAGAATCAAACTTATAATTGAAATAAATAGTGTCATTCTCTTTTCCTAATGGACTTACAAAAGTATCAAGACTGTTATGCATTTTTTCTAATTCCGAAATTGTATGTTGTTTTTTGAACTTACCTAAAAAAAGTGCTGTTGATCTTGTCGTATTTTGATTTAAATCTATTGTATCTAAATTTAGGTCTGGGATTATTTTTCCTGCATAGTTGTTGTTTACATAGCATGGACTTGTATATATTGTTTTTAAAAATTGTTCTTTTTCTTTGCAATTTATTAGTGTCAATAATATGATTATCCAAAGTTGTTGGCTAATTATTTTTTTTAAAATCATCATAAGCTTTATGCTTCTTTAATTGATTAATTTTTTCAATATTTAGATTTACTTTTTCTACATCTTTAACGTAGACGGCAGTATCTTTTTCAGTTAAACTACCTCCTTGATCTACATGTCCATTATTATTAAAATGACTCCAATGATTTACTTTTTTTATCCTAATTATAACTTTAGGTTCTTCAATAGATGAAATACTATCCTTAGAAGTCATTTTTTCTATTGTTTCAATATCTTCATTTTTAAAAGCTTCATCAAGCTTTTAGTAGTGGTTAATAGCTGATTTTAAATCTAATGTAAAATTATAAATTGATTTATATACATTAGCAGATATTTTTTTAAATCCACCAAGAGGTTTTCTGATTTGAGGATTACCCCATAAATCTCCTCCGTTTTTATACCGATTTGAACTAAAAGTATCTCCTCCTGAACGGTTATTACCCCAAAGCGGTTCAAAAGCTGCATTGTTCATTAGCTTATCCGTAAAACTATTAAACTTATTTTGATTATTATTTTCGCAGACTTTATAAGTTACATCAATCCATTTATTGTAGCATTCATACCACTGATAATACATATCTGAATAATCAGGATATTGGCAGATTTCTCCATTTTCATTACCACAGAATCCTGGAGCACCATATTTTGCGGGATTACTTTTTTCATAATATTCGAATTCAATTTGACCTTTAATTAGTCTATCATATTTTAGGATACTAAATTTAGAATCTTTTATATGATATTTGCATTCAGTATTAAAATTGAAAGAAGCACTTTTTACAAATCCAAACATAAGTTCGTTTGTTTTTTTAAATACCTTTTGTTTAAAATCACATTCTCCATCATATTCCTCAATACATAGGTTAATTATTTGTTTTAATTTTCTTTGTATAGCTTCGGCTACGTTATTCGAATTCCAACTATCCATGATTTTAAGTTTTTTGAGTGCTTGCTTGTAACGTATTAGATGTATACAAAGTTAAGGAGTTAGGAGTAAAGTCCTTAGACTTAACTCAAGCCAATTTACAATTTTATACTTAATTTTTATAAGTATCAAATTGTTCATTGGCGAAATTGCTTTATAGCCAAACAGTAA
>CALLUJ010000005.1 GCA_938011245.1 uncultured Aquimarina sp.
GATAATCGTTGTGCTTTAAAGTAATCGATACATGATTTTTCATCTGGAAATTGTTTGTGGAAATCAGATAAAGTCATATAGAATTTTTAATCTAATTTAAGAATTAAAATAGAAAAAGACCAAAAACGGATAGTCATATTACATAATATGGAATTATAGCTTACAAATGGCATAACAACAAGATATAATCGAAATATGATATTTGTACTATAATTTATATTATGTAAAATAGAATAATTATAACTCTTATTCATAAATTAAAAGAACCATCTTAAACTAATTCAAAATGGTTCTTTTAAAAACAATTAATTAATTGTTTTTAAATATGTTAACACGTTATTAGAAATCCTAGTTTCTATATCTGTTAAATTTGCTTTTATAAATTTCTCTCCTGTAATTTTTTCATAAAGCTCTATATAACGTTCTGAAACAGAATTAATATATTCTTCACTCATTTTAGGAATTTGTTGACCTTCTTTGCCTTGAAATCCGTTTTGTATTAACCATTGGCGTACAAACTCTTTAGATAATTGTTTTTGAGGTGCATTATTATCTTGACGGTCTTGATAGCCTTCACTATAAAAATAGCGTGAAGAGTCTGGAGTATGAATTTCGTCAATCAACACAATTTTACCCTCTTTTGTTTTTCCAAATTCATATTTAGTATCTACTAAAATTAACCCACGCTTAGCTGCAATTTCAGTACCTCTTTGAAACAATGCTTTAGTATATTTTTCTAAAACAATATAATCAGCTTCGCTAACAATACCTTTTTTTAGAATTTCTTCTCTAGTAATATCTTCATCATGACTACCGTTATCGGCTTTTGTAGACGGTGTAATTAAAGGTTCTGGAAACTTATCATTCTCTTTCATGCCTTCCAACATGGGCATACCACAAATTAAACGACGACCTGCCTTATATTCACGAGCAGCATGGCCAGATAAATATCCACGAATTACCATTTCAACCTTAAAAGGCTCACATAAATGACCAATAGCTACATTTGGGTCTGGAGTTGAAATTAACCAATTAGGTACAATATCTTCGGTCTCTTTCATCATCTTGGTCGCAATTTGATTTAAAATTTGACCTTTATATGGAATTCCTTTAGGCATTACAACATCAAAAGCAGAAAGCCTATCGGTTGCTACCATTACTAAAGTATTATTATCTAATCCATATACTTCTCGAACTTTTCCTTTATAAATAGATTGTTGGCCTGGAAAATTATAATTGGTATTGGTAATTGTATTCATGGTAAAAAATTAAAAAGCAAAGATACTATTTAGGAACTACAAGACAACATGGAGCAACCTACTTTATTGCGTGCCCAATTAGGGCGTTTAGCAAACCATTTTTGATATTCGGGTTGCTCGGCATAAGGTTGCTGCAGCATTGTATGAAATTCATTTAATAACTCATAATCTCCCTTTTCAGCATCTTCTATAGCCAGTTGCGCCATGTAATTGCGAAGCACATATTTAGGGTTAATTGTATTCATTTTTTCTTTTCGTTCTATATCAGAATTTTTTTCTTTTTGTAGACGTTCTATATACTTATTAAGCCAATTTTGCCACTTCTCCTCTACTTCATTTATAAGTTCGTTCGGGTTATAAAAGGCTTCAAGTAACACTTTAACTAGTGTTGAAGTGTTACTTGAATTAATTTGTGATAAAATCCTGTAAAATATAATGTAATCAATTTCTATAAGTTGCATATTATTTTCTAAATCTTCAATTAAAGAAAAATCATCTTCATCCAATTCAAATAGACCTAGTTTGCTTCTTATCATTTCCAATTTACGAATCTCAACATTACTAGAATATTCCTCTAAAATAGTTTCTAAAGGCTCTGCTTCTTCTATTAATGGGTATAATGCATTAGCTAATTTAAATAGATTCCATTGTACTACTTTAGGTTGGTTTCCAAAACGATATCGTTTGTGTTGTCTATCTGTGGTATTGGGTGTCCAACCAGGATCATAATCCTCTAACCAGCCGTAAGGGCCATAATCTATAGTTAACCCTAAAATAGACATGTTATCAGTATTCATTACTCCATGTACAAAACCCACTCGTTGCCAATGTGTAACCATTTCTAAACTTAATTGTGTTACTTGTTTAAAAAAATCGACATAGGCTCCTTTCCCTTTTTCAGTAATTGTTGGAAAAAAATGTTTTATCGTATAATCGGTTAATAATTGTAATGTTTTTATATCTCCTTGAGAAGCTAAAATTTCAAAATTCCCAAATCGTATAAAGCTTTGAGCTACCCTAGTTACAATAGCTCCCTGTTCATATGCTGGATTTCCGTTGTATAAAATATCTCTTAAAACTTGGTCTCCAGATAAGCATAAAGACAAAGCTCTTGTTGTAGGGATTCCTAAATGAAACATGGCTTCGCTGCATAAATATTCCCGAATAGAAGAGCGTAATACAGCTAAACCGTCTGCTGTTCTGGAATAGGGGGTCTTTCCTGCCCCTTTTAATTGTATTGCCCATCTATTTTTTTGATGGAGCACTTCAAACAAATTAATAGCTCTACCATCCCCTAATTGTCCAGCCCAATTTCCAAACTGATGACCTCCATAACACATCGCATACGGAGTCGTATTTTTATAAACGTTATTTCCTGAAAAAACACTTAAGAAATCTTTAGAACTACTATCTAAAGCTGTTAATCCAATTTTATGAAGTACATCTTCAGAAACATGAATTAAAGAGGGATTAGATGTTTTTTTGGGAGAGACATAAGAAAAACAAGCTTTTTTAACTTGTCTCCTAGTATTTTCTTTAATCAGGTCAGAAGGGAGTTCTTCTGTAAAAGTATTTTGTATATTTAATTTCATATGAATAACACAACTAAATAAGTTATTTGTGTGTTACAAAGTTAAAAAACTCTTTTTGTAATAATTCTAATTTTGGATCTATATACTTTTTACAAAAAGGCTTTTGAGGATTTTTTTTATAATAATTCCTTATAGATTCTCGAGAGGGTTTAAATTCGTTAAAAGGAAGAATTTGAGTAATGATAGGTTTATCAAAAAAAAATTGCAATTGGTTCAAAATGCTTTTAACAATATTGGCTTGTTCCAAACTATAAACATATATCGCCGATCGGTAGGCTTCTCTTCTAGAATGTTGAGAGGTGCTTTTGTGGGTACGCAAATGAATTTCAATAAGCACTTGTAATGGTATTTCTTGATTGTTAAAATCTACCACTACAGCTTCAGAAAAAGATTGATTAGCTCCTGTAGAAGAAACATAACCTTGAGCTACTTTTTTTACCCCTCGTAACGATTGAAAAACAGCTTCTGTACACCAATGACATCCTCCCCCTAAAGCTATTTTATCCATGTACTTTCAACACATTAATAATTTCATTTTTAGGCAAAACACCCGATTGTCTCCATTTAGGAACTCCATCTTTAAATAGAATCATAGTGGGAACACTTCTTACTTGAAATTTGGTGGCTAATTCTTGATTTTTATCAATATCAATCTTTACAATTTTTAGCTGATCTCCTACTTCATTTTTTACTTCTTTTAAGATAGGCATTAGTGTTTGGCAGGGGCCGCACCATGTACCAAAAAAGTCTAATAGAACAACATTATTTGATCTTATAATTTCATTAAAGCTACTTTTCATAATAATATAAATTTATGATAAATAATTAGGTACTACTTTGTACGTAACCAGTGGTATAAATTACAAAAAATATGATGAAAAGTACCTCTAAAATCTAGCTACGAAATATAAAATGGAGTTGACATATATTTAAATAAAAAAACAGAGATTATAAAAATAATCTCTGTTTTGAAATATGTTATCAAGTTAATGGATTATGCACCCCATTCTGTATGAAAAATACCTTCTCGATCAATACGCTCGTATGTATGAGAACCGAAGTGGTCACGTTGTGCTTGTATTAAGTTTAAAGGTAATTTGCTAGAAGTATAAGCATCAAAATAGGTTAAAGAGTTTGATAAACCAGGAACAGGAATTCCATTTTTAGCAGCAAAAGCCACTACTTCCCTAACCGCAGGGACAGCTTCTTGTACTCTATTTACAAATGTAGGGGCTAATAATAGATTAGCTAAATCTTTATTGTTATTAAAAGCTATAGTAATATCCTCCAATAAACCTGCTCTAATAATACAACCTGCTCTCCATATTTGAGCAATTAAACCTAAATCTAAATTATAACCATATTCTTTCGATGCATCAGATAATTGTGCTAAGCCTTGTGCATAAGCCGTAATAAAAGAGAAGTATAATGCTTGCTCTGCAAGGTCTACTAATTTTTCTTTTTCTATAGCTTCTACTTCTGGTCTTCCGTATAATTTATCCGCTTCAATACGCTCATCTTTCAGTGCAGAAATTTCACGCATACTCACAGCAATATCAATAGTTGGCACAGGGATTCCTAAATCCATAGCGTTTTGAGAAGTCCATTTTCCAGTTCCTTTTTGCTTTGCTTTATCTAAAATAACATCTACAATACGTCCAGGAGCTAAATTATCTTCTTGCATAAAAATTTCAGAAGTAATTTGTACTAAAAAAGATTGTAAACGTCCTTCGTTCCACTTAGCAAAAATTTGATGCAATTCATCGTTAGTAAATTTAGCCGATTTACGTAATAAATCATAAATTTCTGAGGTCAATTGCATCATTCCATACTCAATACCATTATGTACCATTTTCACATAATTTCCAGCAGATTTAGGCCCTAAATATGCTACACAAGGTTTACCATCGTGTGCTTTTGCTGCAACGGCATCAAATATAGGTTTAATGTATTTATAAGAAGGTTGAGATCCTCCTGGCATAATACTTGGTCCTCTACGAGCTCCTTTAGCCCCACCAGAAACTCCTACTCCTAAAAAGTGAATCCCTTTCTCATTTAAATAAGCTTCTCTCCTATCCGTATCTGTGTAAAATGAATTTCCTCCGTCTATAATTAAATCTCCTTCTTCTATAAAAGGTAATAAACTATCAATTACGATATCTACAGGCTTTCCTGCTGGTACCAAAAGCATAATTTTTCTAGGAGTACTTAAATTAGCCACAAATTCTTCTGTCGATGTAGTTGCATCTACTTTAGAAATATCTCCTCCTTCTGTTTTTAGAGCCTCCACTTGTTCAGAACTCAAATCTAAACCATAAGCAGAAAATCCGTTATCGGCAACATTTAAAATAAAGTTACGCCCCATTACACCAAGACCAACTAAGCCAAAATCATATTTTTTATCACTCATTTTATAAAAATTAATGTTTTTTTATATTTTACTAACATTAAAAAGACTTTATAAAATACTAACATAAAAGGGCAATATATTCTATATTCGTAGCCGAATACGTAAGTATTTATAAATTTTAATAATGCAAAGCAAAAGTATGTAATTTGTAGCATTTTATTTTAAAAACCCATTAACTTTATTCCGACTACTTAGTTATTTTGTTGGAAATTGTATAGTATAGTTATGAAAAAAGTAGACAATCAATTACTTGTAATATTTGGAGCATCAGGAGACCTTACTGTTCGTAAATTAGTTCCAGCCTTATTCAATTTGTATAAAGAAGGTCATTTTCCTGAAAACTTTGCTGTTTTAGGAACAAGTCGTAGTAATATGACCGACGAAGAGTTTAGAGCAAAAGTGGTTACGGAAAGTGAATTTCTTAAAGAAGACCTTTCTGATAAGGACAAAAACTTTATTACAGATTTTGCCGATCATATTTTTTATGAAGACCTTGGCGGTTCCTATGAAGAACCATATATAGGTTTAAAAAACAGAGTTCATGCTCTTGATGAAAAATATCAACTAGATGGGAACGCTATTTTTTATCTATCCACACCCCCTGGAATTTATGAGTTAATTTCTAAAAACTTAAATGAACAAGGTTTAAGCCAGGAAAATAAAGGTTGGAGTAGACTTATTGTAGAGAAGCCTTTTGGCTATACTTTAGAAACAGCTAAAGCTTTAAATAGAGGTTTACAAAAATATTTTAAAGAATCTCAAATCTACCGTATTGATCATTATTTAGGAAAAGAAACTGTTCAGAATTTACTGGTAACCCGTTTTTCTAATAGTATTTTTGAACCCCTATGGAATAGAAATTATATTAATCATATTGAAATAACTAATGCGGAAAGCGTTGGTGTAGGTTCGCGAGGTGGTTATTATGATAAATCGGGAGCTTTAAGAGATATGTTTCAAAACCACTTATTACAAATTGTCTCTTTAGTAGCTATGGAACCCCCTGTAGATTCTAATGCGGAATCTATTAGAAATGAAAAGGTAAAAGCGTTACAATCTATAAGACACCTTAATGAAGAAACTTTTTTTACAAACACTACTAGAGGGCAATACTTAGCATCTAACATAGATGGTAAAAAAGTAAAAGGATACAGAGAGGAAGAAGGTGTAGATGCCGATTCGATGACAGAAACCTATGCTGCAATTAAATTTTATATTGATAATTGGAGATGGAAAGATGTTCCTTTTTATGTGCGTACCGCAAAGTGTATGCCTACAAAAGTAACGGAAGTTGTAATTCATTTTAAACCTTCGCATCATCGATTATTTGAAGGTACTAATAGTGATAATCGATTAATTATTAGAATTCAACCTGATGAAGGAATTTTAATGAAATTTGGAGTAAAAGTTCCTGGACAAGGATTTAAAGTTGAAACAGCAAACTTAGATTTTCATTATACCGATTTAGTAGATACTTATGTAATGCAAGCTTATGAGCGTCTATTACTAGATGCAATGCAAGGAGACGCTACACTTTATGCTCGTGCCGACGAAGTGGAAGCTGCATGGGCATTTGTAGATCCTATTTTAAAAGAATGGGAAACTAATCGTGAAAAAATGCATGGTTATCCTGCGGGAACATGGGGCCCAAAGTTTGCAGATAAATTAATTGATGGAAAAAAAGGATGGCGTAATCCTGGTCCAAATTTAACGGATAGTGAAGATTATTGTGAATTATAAAACAACAGTAAGCTTAATACCTTAACTTAAAATAATATAGTTGATGAAATTAAAAGTATTAGATAATAAACAAGATGTTGCTAAAGCATTTTCTGAATATTTAAAAGAACTTATTGAAAAAGCAGATGGTAAGATTAATGTAGCCTTATCTGGAGGTAGTACTCCTAAAGCTATTTTCGACTATATGGCAGATAATTACAAGGATAGCATAGATTGGAGTAAACTTTGTCTTTTTTGGGGAGACGAACGTTGTGTTGCGCCTACCGATGCCGAGAGTAATTACAAAATGACGGTAGATCATTTATTATCTAAAATAGATTTCCCCAAAGAAAATATCTTCCGAATTTTAGGAGAAAACAACCCCGAAAAGGAAGCTATACGCTACGGAAAAGTATTGGAAGAGCAATTAGATTCAGATGAAGATGGTGTAATTTTTGACCTTGTTATCTTAGGTATGGGAGATGATGGACATACCGCTTCTATATTTCCTTATAATATTGAATTATGGGACAATACAAACAATTGCGTTACTGCAAAACATCCAGATTCTGGACAAATAAGAGTTAGTCTTACAGGACAAGTAATTAATAATGCTAGCGAAGTAATTTTTTTAGTAACAGGAGCTGGTAAAGCTGAAAAAGTAGAACTTATTATTGAAGAAAAAGAAGGTTTTAAAAAATATCCTGCTGCACTAGTAACTCCTTATACAGAAAACTTAACGTGGTTTTTGGATAAAGATGCTGCTGCAAAATTAAATTTGTAAGTACATATTTAAAAGTAAATTTTCTAAAATAGTTAATAATCAATTTATATAATTTACAATTATTTTTTCTACGTTATTTATGGTGTTCGTCTTAAATTAAATAGATAAACGCAATATTTTAACTGTTACCCCACGTTTTTAAGATTTGCCTAGGCAAATCTTAAAAACGTGGGGATATAAAAAGCTTATTTTTCGTGTTTCAAAATATAAAAAGAGATGCATCATTTAACGTTAAACGTAAGATTTGCTATTCAGTATTTATATTATTTAGGAACAAATAAACCTCTATCGATTTCAAGTCCATAATTTTTATTACGACTAAAAGCCGTTTTAAAGTAAAATTGAATCCATCATCAACTAGCTTTTGAAAGTTCGTCCTTTTAGTTTTTTTACCAAATTACTTATACTCAAAAGATGGACGATATTCGATATGCATATAAATGGGATTCTTCGAAATTACTCTCTTTATTTTTTGACATCCTCGAATTCACATATTTGTATTAACAAATTCCTACACCTAACAAGACGACGGTTGCAAGGACTTTAAAAAAATACTGAATTCTTTATCTTTAAGTATGGAATTAATGTAGCAGTCTACTTTAGCCTATAATATTCGTAATCTACGAATGCAAAAAATAAATAATACTTTCTTCTTCCTAATTAACAATTTAATTAACTAGGGCTAGGGTTAAATTCTATCTTCTGTTTAATTAAAAGGTATTATACCGTAAACACCCCAGAAAGTCTTAAAACTATTGTTTCTTTAAATTGTTTTTAACAATTCTATATTTACCACTTTTTTCAGGTTCAATATCGTTTAAATACTTAACTTCTATAAATATTGAATTGCCTAAACGGCTTTTTAAATTTTCTAAAAATAGTTTCTCATCTTTATTTGAATATTTTGTTAAATCAGAAACAATTTTTAAAATAATTTTTTCTGTTGTATTTTGCTCAATTTGAAATTTGACAACTCCATTTACTCCTTTTAAGCAATTAGATATATTACCTAAATTAATTTTTCCATTTTCTTCAGAATACACATAATCGGAAACTCTACCTAAAATACTTTTTACTAATGGGTTTTGGTTTCCGCAATTACACTTTTCATCACTAAGTTCTATTTGATCTCCAATATCGTACCTAATTAGTGGAGTCCCGTAAGTATTAAACGCAGTAATTATTAATCTCCCTCTCTTACTATCTTGATTTTTATCATCTAAAACTTCAAAAATTCCACTTTGTAATTCTAAATGTTTTTTATGATTTTTACATTCAATAATAAATGGAGCTCCTTCCGATGAAGCGTACTGATCGTAAACATTAGTTTTAAAAAATAATTCTAAGGCTTCTTTAATTTCTAAAGTTAACGTTTCGGCTGTAGGAAAAATAGCTTTTATAGTATTTTTTGGGAAATCTAAATTATTATTAATACCATATTTCGCTATTTCGTACATTGTTGATGGAAAACCTACCATAAATTCGGGTTTAAAATCAATTAAATTTTTAATATAATAAGTTAAATACTTAGAACTAATGTGAAAAGTTGAGTAATACCTAACATTGTAAATAAAATCGGTCTTCCAAAACCTATTTTTTTTTATATCGCTTTTAGTTAATAAATCTTTTCCGCTAAACCAAGCTGTTTTTTTTCCAAGTTGATATCCAAATCCTTTTCTAAAATTATCTAAAATTGCAAAACGTTCTTCTATATCTTTATTAGTAAAAATTACCTCTAAAGATTTTCCTGTTGTTCCTCCCGTTTTAGAAATTTGCCCTTCTCCTTTAGGAATAGTGTATATACTATTAATATTCTTTCTTAAAACTTCTTTATTAATAATAGGAAGTTTTTTTATGTGCTTAATATCGTAAACTTCATTTATATTTTTAAAGCTATTTTTATAGAATGAAGAATTCTGTTTAGCGTAAGTTATAAGTGCTTTAAATTTGTCTTTTTGGATAGTCTTTAACTCTTCTAAACTTAAATTATTATTATTTTTATAATGAATTAAAAAACGTTTGTAATTTTTAGAATATCTTTTACGATACGCAAGAATATTAAACACTGAAATCATTACATTTTGCAGAAAATGTGGCGATTTTTTATATATTTTTTCTTTCATACTTTACATTATTATCGGTATTGAGATAAATAAAATGTTTCTAATCTTTTACTATTTTCCACAATATCATATCCTGCTAATTTTACCTTTTCTGTAGCATTAGATAACTCTGTTTGTGTGGCTAAAATTATTTTAGCCCACTCTTTAGGTGTTGCTTTTATATTTAAAAACTGTATTTTGGATGTCAAAGCTACTTCATTAGTAATAGTATTCGACGCAAAAACATTAACTCCACCTGCTTGAGCTTCTATTAGAGTAACAGGTAATCCCTCATAAAAAGAAGGGAAGACAAACGCATCAAAACTTGACATTAACTCTGAAACATCGCTACGTAATCCCAAAAACTTAACACTTTCTAATAAGTTTAATTGAGCTACTTTCTCTTTTATTGTTTTTTTTAATCCTCCTTCTCCTATAAGTAATAATAAGGCATTAGGGTTTAGCTTTTTTATATTTTCAAAAATGTCTATAAGATAGTTATGGTTTTTCTGATAATTAAACCTCCCTACATGGCCTATTACAAATTTATTTTCTAAGCCTAGCTCTCTTATTATTTTATTTTTTTTATCTAAACTGAATGCGAATTTATCGGTATCAATCGCATTATTCATTAATATAAATTCACTCTTAACACCAAATAGCCATTCCCCTGCTTTTTTTCCACAAGAGAATAAGTGAGTAGCATTTTTTTTGACTCTTTTTCTTAATTGATATTTTATTAATTTTTTTAATCCTTCTTGAAAATTTTCTTTTCCAAAAAATAAAGTTGAAAAAGATACTTTATCAATAGCAATATGGGCATGAGCAATCCTTGTAGGAATATTGAATTCTTTAGCTATTTTTAATGGAAAATTACTAAATGTATTTAAATGTGAGTGAATTATGGAATAACGGTTATTCTCCTCAAAAAAAACTCTTAAAGTATCAAAATATTTCTTTGGATTTAATGGGTTTATTGGAGGCATTTTAAAAATTTTTCCTCCTAGACTTATAATTTCATCGTCAAAAGCTGCTTTTTCTTTTCTATGTACAAGAAAATCGAATTGTACTTTATTTTTATCCATTTTTCTATAATAATTCATTATCATAGATTCGGCTCCGCCCCTATTCATTATAGTAAATACCTGTAATACTCTTATAGGTTCCAAATTATATATTTTTAGTTTTTAATCGTATATAAATATTTAATAAAATACCAAAGGGTATTGCCATAATAGTAATACCCTTTACAGGAGATTCTCTTAAAAAGTTAGTGTTTTTAATAAATATGGAACTAGATATATAATGGATTGCATTTTTAAATTTATCTTTAAAGTTCTTAGCAAGCTTCATTCTGCTTTTTCTAGAAAAAGCAAATCCTTTAGGGTGCCTTCTATATTGCTTCAAAATATTCATACTAGAGCCATCTTCTTGATATTCTACCTCACATAATACTTTATTAATAGGGAATAATTTATAATCTTGATCTATAAGTTGATATAAATAACCTAATGGTACAAACCGTTCGCCTTCAAATAAAGGATAAGAGGGGTATTTTTTTACTATAGCAGTTTTATATACTATTTTTTTATCTCCAAGTACCTTATGTACATTATAAATATCATAAAGGGTAGTTTTTCTTACATTTTTTGGAATTTTAGTTCCTATAATAACTCCATCCATATCGGCATCTAAGCCTACCAGGCCAGCTAATTCGTCTACATCTTTAATATCTTCCCAAGCCGTTAAAATAGTTTGTACTGCTTCGGGAGCTAATCTATCATCACTATCTATACATGTATTAATAGGTGTGTTTATTAAACGATATGCGGCATTATGTGCCCCATGCATTCCTTGGTTTTCTTGATAATAATAACGAATTTCTATTTTAGATTCTTTAATCCATTTATCTACTACTTGTTTTGTATTATCCGATGAGCCATCGTCTATAATTAACCAAAGAAAATCTTTATTTGATTGAGATAACATACTTTTATAACACCGTTCTAAAGTATGAGCTCTATTATATGATGGTGTAAAAATTGTTAATGTCTTCATAATTATAGAGCTTAAAAATAATAAACGTAATACATTAAATAGGTAAATAAAAAATATACAAACAATATCTTTCCTAACATCCAATGATGGTTATTAAAAAAATGCCTTTTTAATAATGGATAAATAATTACTATGGCCATCATAAACCAAGATAAGTAAGCAAATCTATTAGAGAAATTGGCTCTAATAACCAAAATCCAAAAACTATTACAAATTAAATAGGTGTTTAAAATTTGATTGTACAATGAATCGTGAAATCCTTTTTTTATTATAAAATACCAACCTGCAAAAACAGCAAATCCGCTGTAAAAAATAAAATCTATTCTAAAACTTCCTGCAGATGCAGAAGTAAGGTAACCTGCTAAACGTTCATCTCCAAACCCTAAACTAGCAAATAGAGATATAAAAAGACCTCCTAGTACTAATGATAAAGGAATACAAATAAGCCATATTTTCAAAAATACTTTGGGATTATTATAAAAATAAGTAATCCCATAAGCTATAATGGGAAGAAATAATGTTTTATGAAACATTAATGATACTAAAAAGCACAATATCATTACTAGTATATTATTCCTGTAGCTTAATCCTAGTAAAAAAAGCGAACAGGCTACTCCATTACGCACTCCATTAACACCATAAGTCCAAAACGAAAAGGATACTACAAACATTAAAAATGCATAGTACCAATACTCTTTAAAAAAAGCCTTAGAAACTCTGTATAGAGGAAAAATATACAGAAATGCACATATTGTAAAAAAACCATGCACTGTCATTATACTAGATGATAACTTCATGAATAAGTGCCAACCATAATCATTAACTTTTGAAATTTCTGCACCGTTTGCATATCTAGTAAACCCCACATTATAATTAAGAGTATCTCCAAATAGACCATAAATTGGTCTCATTCCTATAAAAATTAATAAAAAGATTCCTAAAAAAACTCCTGAAATATTAATGAAAATTACATTTTTATAATCTTCTATTTTTAAAATGTAGGTATGAATTAATGTGAATAGTACGTACAAAAGAAAAAAGTTTATGTACAAATCGTAATAAATATTTTCGGGGATAAAACTAAGCATTCGATTTTTTATTTATAATTCTCCCTGGATTCCCTACCACAGTGCAGTTATCTGGAACATCTTTTACCACTACTGCTCCTGCTCCAATTTTACAATTATTCCCTATTTTTATTCCTCCTATAACAATTGCTCCACTATATATAGAAACATTATTTCCAATAACAGGTTTTTTCCCTTCTATTTCTCCTACTGTTACTAATTGATTTACAAAAAAGTTTTCTCCTATGGATTCTGCATTTAAAATAGTACAATATGGATGACCCGTAAGCATACCGCCTCCTATTTTGGTACAAATATCAATAGTAAAATTGGATTGTTTGGGGCAATATAATCTTAACAAATTAGTAACAGTTCCTCGATTTCTAAAATAAAAGATACTCCTAAAGTCAGGTGAAAACGTCAAAAATTCCAAAAGTAACCAAGAAAGATTTCCTTCTTTTTCTTTTTCTTGAGACCAGCGCAAAATATCTTGATCGATTATGTTTTTATTGGGGCTAGTTTTATAAACTATCCAATGCGGAATCAATATTATTTTATACAAAAAAACGAATATAGTCCTCATTAATTAGAAATTAAATTATTAAACATAGCATCCCATTGCTCCATAATATTTGAAACTTGATATTTTATAGAATTTATACGTGCATTTTTGCCCATAGAAATTCTTAAATCTCTATCTTCTATAATTTTAAGAATTGCATTACTAAATTGTTGCTGATTGGCTACAGGAATTAATATTCCTGTGTTTTTATCTATTATATTTCTTGGTCCATAAGGGCAATCATAAGAGATAATAGGAAGTCCACAGGATTGTGCTTCTAACAAAACAAGAGGAAAACATTCATTAATAGAAGTCATCACAAAAATAGACGCTTTTAATAATTCTTTTTCAACATTAGTAACTGAACCTTTCAATTTAATTATATCTTTTAATCCTTTATCAACAATTTTCTTTTGAAGGGTCTTTGTATAATCAAAATCTCCTTCGCCATAAATATACAGTTTCCAATTGGGTTTGCTAAGGTTAACTTTTTCCCATATATCTATTAATTGGTCGTACCCTTTTACAGTAGCAATTCTCCCTACTGCTATAACTATTTTATGATCTAATGTTGAAACATGCTTTGGGTAAAAAGTAAGGGGATTAGGAATAGTAATTACGTTTTTAGATGTATAGTGTGATGCTTCTGTTTTATTAAGAGTAATAATATTGTCATATTTTGTATTTACAAAATCAGAAAAATTCAAGAAATACTTTTTAAACGATTTTCGGTTATTGTTTCTTATAGGCTCTTCAATATATTTAGAATAATGGTATTCTTTAACTTTAGGAATATGTTTACTAATAAATGGTAAAAAGTAAGTATCGGTACTATGGCTGCAAACTACTATTACATCTGGTTTAATTTTTCTAAACTCTTTTTTTAATTTAAAAATATGTTTAGGTAATTTTAATAAGTTTTTAGGATGAAAATATGATTTGTTACGATGGTAATTTATTGAGATATCTACAAAAGAAATAGCTTCATGAAAATTGTAACAGGATACTTTATTTTTCTGTTCTGTAGTAATTATTGTTATATTATAGTTAGATAAACTGGCTAAATAATTGGCTTTTACCGAAAGTACTCTTTCAATACCACCGTGCATATATACTTGATCTATAATAAATACAATAGTTTTCATTATGTAGATGTATTAACTAAATTAATAAAAAGAGTATCCCACATTAAAGCTACCTTTTCTGGTTGATAACGGTCTATAGATAACCTTGATGATTTCCCCATTTTAAGTCTTAAAGTATCGTCTTCTATAAGCTTTATGATGGCATTTGCAAAATCTTGAATGGCTCCATTTTTTATCAAAAACCCATCCTTATTATCTGAAATTATATCTGAAGGTCCATAAGGACAATCAAAAGAGACACATGGTACTCCATGTGCCATTGCTTCAGTAAGTACCATTCCAAAGCCTTCGTACCTAGAGGACATAGCATAAATAGAGGCTTCTCCATATTTCTCAGAAATATTTTTTATAGGTTCATAAAAGTGTACCGAACCTCTAATATTAAGCTGCTCTGTTAAATCTACTAATTTTTCAGATTTATTAATGGTTCCATAAATATCCAAGTGCCAATCCGAGTGTTTTTGAGAAACTATTTGCCAACTTTTCAAAAGACGATCATAACCTTTTTGATAACTTTGTTTACCTACAGCTAATACTTTTTTAGACAATAGTTGGCTTCCTTTTTCTGGAAAAAACGATAATGGATTAGGTATTACTCTTAAATTTTTTAAGTTCCATTCATTTTTATTCCCATTGGTTAATACCACAAATTGATCGTAAAAGCTCCCTCCAAAATCCATTATTCTAAACTTAATATTTTTTATAAGTTTAGATTTCCAAGATAATTTTTCTTTTTGAACGGCTATGTTTTTAGAAACATGACGTTCGTATATCATTAAACTATTCTTACCTATTATTAAAGGCAATAACAATCCTTTTAAACCATCGTCACAAACTAAAGTAATATGAGGACTAATTTCTTTTTGTACTCTTTTTATTTCCTTTCTGTACTTTAAAAAATAAGTAATTGGGTTTCCTAAAGCAGATATATCATGAAATATAATTTTTTGGCTAAAATTATAAAATAATGATGTGTTTCCTTGATTTAAAGTTAAAATATGAACTTCATAGTCTAATTTATCTACAAAATAACTCGCTTTAATGGACAAAACACGTTCTAAACCTCCTGGACCATTTATACCATTAGTTATATAAAGTAATTTTGTTTTCATTTATTAATTTAATAAAGCATTAAAACGTTTTAATGAAATTTCTTTATCATTATTGGTTGTATTTTTTAAATTTGAAATTACTGTATTAGTAAATTCAGAATCATTTACATATTTTAAAATATGTAATGCTATTTCGTATCCTTTCATTTCACAAATTAAACCTGTTTTTTCATGATTTAATATTGAACTAGATGTTGGGAAATTAGTGCATACAATAGGCTTATTTAAAAGAGCGGCTTCAATAACTGTTAATCCTAAACCTTCAAATAAAGAAGTTTGCACATAGATATCTGTGGTTTTCATATATGGGTATGGATTTTCTTTAAACCCCATTAATATAAAATGCTCTCTCAAATTATTATCCAAAATACGTTGTTCTAAAAAGGCCCTCTCGGTACCTTCTCCAACAACATACCACTTTACTTTTATTCCTTTATCTACTAACACTTTACAGGCATCTATTGCTAAATATAATCCTTTTTGTTTAGCTAACCTACAAACTGTTAATATCGTTATATTAGAATTTGTTTTTGTAAATCCAATACCATCTTCACTAAGTTTATTTACTAAAACTTCGTCTGTAATATCCTTAATAACAGTAGTTTTTAACGTTTTTCCAATAGTCGTCGTCATTGCATTGTGCAATGATGTTTCACAATCTGGAGATACGCAAACTACTTTATTTAGTTTTTTATACTTTGTATAGTCATACTTTGCATAATGCTTTGCATGGTCGTAATCTATATTTAGCCATGCGTATTTTTTTGAAGCGATTACTTTATCTGCTACAAAATAAGAGGCAAAACCTTGACTGTATCCAATAGCAAAATCGTATTTTTTTTCTATAGTTTTAAATAAATTTCCATAGGCTACCCAAAATAAATGCGCTGTATTATAGATTTTATTTTGGGGTAGTTTCCTAGTAAATGCAAATTTTATTTTTGATTTTATTTTTTTATGTAAGGAAATCTTATTTAAAGAGTTTTCATATAAAATCGTTACCTGTTCAGGTACAAATTTTTCAAATTCTCCTCCTTTTTTAATAAGTAATAAGTCTACTTGAAATTTAGAGTAATCAAAATTACTCAATAATGTTACTAAACTTTTCTCTGCTCCACCACAGTGTAATGATTCTATAACAAACAATATTGTTTTCTTATCCATCGCTAGCCTACTATTAGTTTATCAATTTCATTTATGGTCTCTTTGGATAAGATATTCTGAGAAAACTTTTCTCTAAGTGTTTTTTCTTTCAAAAGTCTTTTTACTCCACTACAAATTCCTTTTTCTGAAATTTCAACAATTAAGCCATCTTCACCATCTACTATTAAATTACTAGCACTTGCCACATTAGTAACTATTACTGGTTTGTTAAATATTTTAGCTTCATGAACTGTTAAGCAATACCCTTCATGATATGAGCTTTGAACATATATATCACAATTTTTAACATATGCGTAAGGGTTTATTTTTGCTCCTAATAATACAAGTTTATCATTAATTTTTAACTTATTTATTTGATTTTGAAGCTCTTCTTTTAAGTTTCCATCACCAATTAAATACCATCTAAATTTAATTTCTTCTTTCTCTAATTGTTTTACTACATTAGGAATCATTAATTGTCCTTTTTCCTCCGATAACCTGCCTAAAGTTACTATTCTTATACCTTGAAAATTATCTTTAAATGTTTCGCCTTTTTCTGCTAATTCCTGTAATTGTTTTTTTGAAACTATATTTTTAAAAACCTTTGTCTTATGGGAGTAATTAGGGAACTTTTTATTAAAAACTAATTGGGCATTTTTAGAAACACAATAAATATCATCAAAATATTGATAATATTTATTACCAAAATTAGTCCTATACACCATTTTACTTACGTCAAAATGTATCCATTGGATTTTTTGTTGTGCTAAAATATTATTGTGAACGAAATATGTAATAAAATCGGAAGGACCTGCGAAAGCAATTGCTATATCTGTTTGGTACGTTTTTTTAACAAATTTTAAAGCTGCAATATAATTTAAATACCACCGTTTTGTAGTTTTAACATTTATATATCTAATTAAATGATTAACAGCACTAAACCATTTATTTTTTTTAAGATCTTGCTTTATTAGTTTTAAAGGAGGGTTGTAAATTATTGGTTTTATTTTATGAAAGTCTGAAAAAATTTCTACCGATACCCAAGATGGAATTTGGTCATATAATATTCCTCCTTTTTCTAACAGTAATAGTTTAACCGATACTTCTTTTTTTTCTAATGCGTTTATAAAAGACAGTAGTGCTTTTTCTGTACCACCCAAATTCATTTTATGAGACATTAATAATATTTGCTTAGACATACTACTTTTAAATTTTTAAAAGTTTAATCTTGTATAACGAAAAACAATTATTGTGAAGAAAAATCATAAGTTTTATTCCTGTAGGAAAATCTGAATTAAATTTTAGTTTAATTTTTTTAATTTTTTTAAAATCGACAATAATATTATTATTTAAATTCTCTTTTTTCTGTTTAAAGTATAATAAATAAAAGCTGTTTAGATTGTTATACTGTCTATTGTTCCAAAATTTTTTGTTTAAATAATTATTACTTAAGGTTTGTACGTGGTATATTAATTGCGCAAAAGAATATATTTTATCTAAAACTCTATTAGACCTCATTAAGCTATTTTGTCTAAATCTATAGATATACAGTCGATCTTTTATACATTTAATAGTTTTAAGCTTAGCAAATACTTCTAATAAAAAAAACTCATCTTCATGAATTTTTACATCTTCTCTAAACTGTATATTTTCAGACTTCAAAAAATGTGTTTGATATATATATATCCATGGAGCTATTTCTAAAGATAATTTTTTATTTATAAATTCTAGATTAGAATAAATTTCAGTGGTAGGGTTTAAATTATTTTCTTTAATTTCTCCTGTATTTTCGAAAAGGTGATAGTTTGAGAAAGCTAAAACATCAATATGTTTTTGATTTAAACTTTCATACAATTTTTTTAGGCTATCTTTTTCTATATAATCATCCGAATCTACAAACCACGTATAAATACCTTTAGCTATATTAAGCCCTGAATTTCGAGCGGCACTTAAACCTTTATTGTCTTGATTGATTAATCTAATTTCAGGGTTTTTAGTTATATATTGTTTACAAATTTCTAAACAATTATCTGTAGATCCATCATTTATCAATATCAATTCGTAATCTTTAAAAGACTGTAATAATATACTATTTATACATTGTTCTAAATATGCTTCAACGTTATAAACAGGAACTATTATAGAAAAAAAGACATTTGCTTTCATTTGATTACCAATCATCTTTTATTGTATATATTTAATACATAGACCATAAGCTTAAATTAAAATTTATTACTATTTTAAAATCTAAATTATTAAACTTTACATCGATAAATAATTTACCTCATATTCTGGTATTACAAAACCATGAGAGTTCTCCTTTTTAGGTTGTTTTCCTGTACCAAAAATATCACCATATTCAACCTCAAAACCAAAAAATAAATCGGTATAGTTTGTTTCAAAAGTCGTAAAATTATTAATCCAAACTTTCATGTAATACTTATCTGGAATTAAGTTTATTTTAAACTGAATCCTTATTTCTGTTTCTGAACTAGGTTCTATTTCTAATACTTTATTATTGAACTCATTACCAACACAAAAAATATCAATTTCGCTAGAATCAAAAAATTCAATATTAAATTCAATATTACATTTTTTGGAATAATTATTTTTGATTTTAAATTTCAAAGAAAGTAAATCTCCTGTTTGAATTACTGAAAAACCTAAATTAGATAAGTTTGTGAATTTAAAACCACCCACAGCTAAATCACCTACATTGTAATAGCTAATTACATCATTTTCATTAATTGAATTGTGGTAATCTTTTAAGACATCGCCTATAATTCCTTTTGAGGCTATTTCTCCTTTATTTAAGTAAAGACCTTTATTGCAGAGTGCTGTTATTGCCGACATATTATGACTTACAAATAAAACGGTTCTACCTTCTCCTTCTGAAACGCTTCCCATTTTACCTAAACATTTCTTTTGAAATTCAGCATCTCCAACAGCTAATACTTCATCTACAATTAGAATTTCACTTTCTAAATGCGCAGCTACAGCAAAGGCTAATCGCACATACATACCAGATGAATATCGTTTTACAGGAGTGTCTATATATTTTTCAACTCCAGAAAAATCAACAATTTCATCAAATTTACGTTTTATTTCATCTCGCCGCATCCCCAACATGGCACCATTCATATAAACATTTTCTCTCCCTGTCATTTCTGGGTTAAAACCTGTTCCTACTTCTAATAAAGATGCAATGCGTCCATTAATTTTAAAATTTCCTGTAGTTGGCTTGGTTACTTTACTTAATAATTTTAGTAATGTACTTTTTCCCGCTCCATTACGTCCAATAATTCCTACAGCATCTCCTTGCTCTATTTCAAAATTCAAGTCTCTTAAAGACCACACATAATCTGTAGTACTTTTTTTCGTCCTATCATTAGATTCCCCTACTCTCAAATAAGGATCTTGTTTCCCTCTTATTTTATGCCATAAACGATTAAGATCATGGCTTAATGTACCTGTACCGACTTCTCCTAAACGGTATTGTTTTGATATGTTTTCTGCTTTTATGGCTAAGTTTGTCATCTGTTAATTTTTTAGTAAAATTTGTGATATGGAATTATTTAATAGTGTTTACACACTATCCATAAAACTTTTTTCAACCTTATTAAAAATTAAAACTCCTATAATAAAAATAATAGCTATTAATCCCGAACTAATAGCTAATGTAGAAGCTTCAAAACTTCCCGAACCTAAATATCCATACCTAAAACATTCAAAAATTCCTGTTAATGGATTTAATTCAACAATCCATTTATATTTTTCTGGTATAGTTGATAATGGGTAAATTACTGGTGTAGCATACATAGCTAATTGAATTCCAAAAGAAAGCAAAAAGACCAAATCTTTATATTTTGTAGTTAACGATGAAAAAATCATACCTAAGCCTAATGCTAAAGAAGCCATTAAAACAATTAACAATGGAGTTGCTAATATCCATATATTAGGGTGTACTGTACCTTCTATAAAAGTAAAATACAATACCGCTATTAAAAACAAACTAAATTGTATAGCAAACTTCATTAAACCAGATACAACAATAGATATAGGCATGATAAGCCTAGGGAAATATACTTTTCCAAATACTGCTGCATTGTCTTTAAAAACTGTAGCTGTTTTATTTAATGATTCTGAAAAATAATTCCATATTACCGTTCCTGCTAAATAAAACGCTATTTGGGGTAATCCATCTGTAGAAAGTTTTGCTATGTTTCCAAATACAATAATATACATTGCAATGGTCATTATTGGTTGAATAAAAAACCATATAGGACCTAATATTGTTTGTTTATAAAAAGTAATGAAGTCCTTTTTAACTAACATAAACATTAAATCTCTATGTCCCCATACTTCTTTTATATTAACCGAAAAAAGTGAATTTTTAGACTTAATCTCTTCGGTCCAAATTTGATTTTGAGTTTCCATATATTACAATCTACCGTCTACCTTACTTTTTAAAATTCCTTTAACGTCGTATATTACTCCTTTAGGCTTAATTAACGTAGTTAAATCTAAATTTAAAAATTCTTTATGTGCTACCGTTAAAACTACTGCATCAAATTTCTGATTTGGTAATTCTGTTGTTGTATCTAAGCCGTATTCTTGTTTTACTTCGGTTGGGTTTGCCCAAGGATCATAAACCAATATATCAATCCCAAATTCTTTTAAATTAGTTATTACATCTACTGCCCTTGTGTTTCTAACATCTGGACAGTTTTCTTTAAACGTAATCCCTAAAATTAAAATTTTAGCTCCTTTAATTCTAAGATCATGATTTACCATCAATTTAACCACTTCGGAAGCTACGTATTGTCCCATACTATCGTTTAATCGTCTACCAGCTAAAATAATTTCAGGATGATATCCATACTCTTGTGCTCGTTGTGCCAAATAGTATGGATCTACACCAATACAATGTCCTCCAACTAGTCCAGGTTTAAAAGGTAGAAAGTTCCATTTGGTACCTGCTGCTTCTAAAACCGCATGAGTATCAATATCCATTAAATTAAAAATCTTTGCCAATTCGTTTACAAAAGCAATATTAATATCCCTTTGCGAATTTTCTATCACTTTAGCTGCTTCGGCTACTTTTATAGTAGGTGCCAAATGGGTTCCTGCAGAAATAACAGAACGATATAATTTATCTACTTTTTTTCCAATTTCAGGTGTAGATCCTGCTGTAACCTTCAAAATTTTGTCTACCGTATGTAACTTATCTCCAGGATTAATACGTTCTGGTGAATACCCTACATAAAAGTCTTGATTAAATTTTAATCCACTTATTTTCTCTAATACGGGAACACACTCATCTTCTGTAGCTCCTGGAAAAACTGTAGATTCATAAATAATCACATCTCCTCTTTTTAGTACTTTTCCAACAGTTTCGCTAGACTTATATAATGGAGTAAGGTCTGGTCTATTGTTTTTATCTACAGGAGTAGGCACTGTAATAATATAATAGTTACTATTTTGAATATCTCTTATATCTGAAGAACAAAACAATCCTTTTTCTAAATTTGCCTCTTCTTTTAAAACTGATTCTAATAATTCTTCGCTAATTTCTAAAGTACTGTCTTTACCTTTTTGCAAATCCAAAACCCGTTCTTGATTAATGTCAAAACCAACAACAGAAAATTTAGTTGCAAATAATCTAGCTAATGGCAAGCCTACGTACCCAAGACCTATTATTGCTATGTTTATATTTTCCATAATTAAAATTAAAAAGAAGCTATTACTTTAGATTCTCCCAATACCACGAAACAGCTTTCTTTAATCCCGATTTTATATCAAATTTAGGATCATACCCCAAAAATGTTCTTGCTTTATCAATAGAAGCTAAAGAATGAGGAACATCTCCTTTTCTTTCTGGACCAAAATGAACCTCTACATTTGCTATCTCTGAATCAAACTCTTTTAAATATTCTTTTAACAATGTTGTTAATTCAAGAAGATTGGTGCGTTCTCCATAAGCTGTATTATATACATTATTAGTTGCTTGAGGATGATTTGATAACATAGCCCTAAAATTCATTTGAATAACATTATCTATATAAGTAAAATCTCTAGAAAAAGAACCATCTCCATTAATTACTGGAGATTCATGTTTCATAAACTGCATAACAAATTTTGGTATTACAGCAGCATAAGCTCCATTAGGATCTTGTTTCCGCCCAAATACATTAAAATATCTTAAACCTATAGTATCTAAATTATAAGTTTTTTTAAAATTTTCTGCATAAAGCTCATTTACATACTTTGTAATTGCATACGGAGATAATGGTTTACCTATTACGTCTTCTTCTTTAGGCATAGATTTAGAATCTCCATAAGTTGAAGAGCTTGCCGCATATATAAAGCGCTTCACTTTAGCATCGCGTGCAGCAACTAACATATTTAAAAAACCGTTAATATTAACTCCGTTTGTTGTTATCGGGTCATTAATAGATCTAGGTACAGAACCTAAGGCAGCTTGGTGCAGCACATAATCTACCCCTTCACAGGCTTTATGGCAATCTTCTATATTCCGTATATCACCTTCTATAAAAGTAAAATTAGAATTCTTATTTAATTCCAAAATGTTTTTTCTGTGCCCTGTTGCAAAATTGTCAAGAGCCACTACTTTACCTCCTTGTTCTAATATAGCCTCACAGAGGTTAGAACCTATAAATCCTGCGGCTCCTGTAACTAATATTTTAGATGATGCTAGTTTGTTAGTGTGCATTTAATTATTTTTAATAAAATGTTTTGCGAAAATAGGCTAAATCAATATAACAAGCAACTTGTAATAATTTAGATTATTTATAACACTACCAATAGATTACAATAAAACTAAAAGCAATCTTAATTATACTCATATTACTTTCCAATACTTCTTTAAAGATATTCTGTTTTTTATAATTGTACCTCTATTAAACATGAATAAAAAAATAATCTCCCCATGCTCTTACTCTCTTTTAAAATCTTACTTTTGCGTAAATTTTTTTTAATAAATTTATTTAACGTTCCTAACTTTTTATGCTAACACGAAGACATATTCGTATTAAAGTGATGCAATCGCTTTTTGCTATGAAACAAAAACAAAGCTCCGATTTAGATATCGAGATTAAGTTTTTAAAAAACAGTCTTAAACAAGCACGCTCACTTTTTTTAATTAACTTAGATCTTTTAGTAGCCATTCAAAAACATGCCATTGAAGTATTAAATGCGCACAAAAAAAAGAAGTTAGCTTCTAAAGAAGAAAAAAAACCTAATACTAAGTTTATAAACAATACTATTTTACAATTATTTTCGGATAATAAGGAGCTTCATAATAGTATTGAAGAACAAAATATCAACTTTTGGCATTTAGATGACGAATATGTAAAAATACTTTATAAAGAAATTATAGAAAGTGATTTGTACGAAGCTTATATGGCTGATGAGGACATTTCTTTTAAAACAGATAAAGAATTTGTTTTAGATATTTTTAAACAAATTATTGCTCCAAATGATAAGCTATTTGATTATTATGAAGACAAAAAAATATCTTGGGTAGACGATATTCCACTTATAAACACAGCATTAGTAAATTTTATTAAAAAACTTAAAAAGTCAAATGATGCCGATTTAGCTTTACCTAATTTAGTAAAAGATAACGACGATCTTATATTTGCAACAGATCTTTTTCGTAAAAGTAAATTAGCAGAAAAGGAGTTAGAATCTGCTTTTGTTGATAAGACTCCTAATTGGGATACTGATCGTATTGCTAAATTAGACCAAATAATGCTTCAATTAGCTATTTGTGAATTTTTGAAATTTCCTTCTATTCCTGTAAAAGTAACTATTAACGAATATTTAGAAATTTCTAAAGAGTATAGTACTTCTAAGAGTAGTATATTTATAAACGGTATTTTAGACAAAATATCAAAAGAGTATCAAGAAAAAGGTTCTCTAAATAAAATAGGACGAGGACTCTTGTAAAATAAAAAAATTCTTATTTTAGAGCCTTGAATATTCAAATTAAAAATTAACAACATTATGAAAAAAGGAATTTTAGTTCTTGCAGGTATTGCTGCATTAAGCTTAGCATCTTGTAAAAAAAATGCAGCCGATAAAGTTACAGAAGAACAAGTAACAGAAGCTGCTGCTGAAGATGCAAAAGCAGGAGATTTACCTGTAATGTCTTTTAGTGAGCAAGAATTTGATTTTGGAACTATTAACGAAGGAGATATTGCAGAACACAAATTTGCTTTCACTAATACAGGTAAATCACCATTAATAATTACTAATGCAAAAGGAAGTTGTGGTTGTACGGTACCTAGTTACCCTCGTAATACACCTATAGCTCCTGGGGAAACTAGTGAAATTTTAGTTAAATTTAATTCTAAAGGAAAACCAGGAGACAATACTAAAACGGTAACTATTACTACAAACACTGAAGCAAGCACAGAAAGAATTAAAATTAAAGCTAAGGTAACTCCTGCACCAAAAGAAGAAGCTAAATAATGGAGCAATTAGGTACATTTTTACCTATCATAGCTATGTTTGCTGTGGTATATTTATTTATGATTCGTCCCCAAATGACGCGTCAAAAAAACGAAAAAAAATTTGCTGAAAACTTAAAAAAAGGGGATCGTATTATTACAAAGAGCGGTTTACATGGTCGTGTAGCCGAGCTTTCAGATAAAAACGATGCTATAATTATTGAAACTACAGCAGGAAAATTAACTTTTGATCGCTCTTCTATTTCTTTAGAATTATCTAAAAAATTAAACCCTAACTCAGAAGTTTCAAAAAAATAATTCATGTAAAAACAATTATAAAGGCTTTTAACCTCGGTTAAAAGTCTTTTTTTTGGATATTCACTAGTTATGTTAACCTGTTCGAATTATTTTTGTAATCACTAAATATCTTAATGAAAGTAACGGATCACATTCAGCACGCAAAAGATAAAGCTTTATTTTCTTTTGAAATAGTTCCTCCTCAAAAAGGAAGTAATATTAACGATTTATATGCCAATATAGATCCTCTAATGGAATTCAATCCGCCTTTTATAGACGTAACCACTTCCAGAGAAGAGTATGTTTATATTGAAAAAGATGGATTATTTGATCGTAAAATTACACGGATGCGCCCAGGTACTGTAGGTATTTGTGCATCGCTACAATACAAATACAATATAGATGCTATACCGCATGTTTTATGTGGTGGCTTTACAAAAGAAGAAACCGAGTATATGCTTATCGACTGCCAATATCTAGGTATAGATAATCTTGTTGCTCTTAGAGGTGACCCTATGAAGGGTGAAAAATACTTTACCCCTTCTAAAGGAGGTAACAATTATGCTATTGATTTGGTAACACAGATTAAGGAAATGAATAATGGTAATTTCCTACATGGAGCTATAAAGATTAAAAATAAACCCGATTTTTGTATTGGTGTAGCTGGTTATCCAGAAAAACATATTGAATCTCCTAGCTTAGAAACTGATTTAAAACGCCTAAAAGAAAAAGTAGACGCTGGTGCCGATTATGTTGTAACTCAAATGTTTTTTGATAATCAGCGTTATTTTAAGTTTGTTGAGGCAGCTCGTGCTATTGGCATAACCGTTCCTATTATACCTGGAATTAAACCTGTAGCAGTAAAACGTCATTTACAAATCTTACCACAAATTTTTTGGTTAGACATGCCTAGTGAATTGGTTAGTGCTGTAGAAAAAGCCAAAGATAATAAGCAAGTAAGACAGATTGGGATAGAATTTGCGGTTCAACAGTCTAAAGAATTACTAGACTACGGTGTTCCGTGCCTACACTACTACTCTATGGGGAAATCTGATAATATTAAAGCTATAGCAAAAGAAGTGTTTTAAATATAAAACCAAATTAGTAAGTCTCTAAAACTAATTACGAATAGCCATAAATCTTTATTTTTACCTTGAACCTTTTAAGGGGCTAATAATTTGTACATTTTGAAAAGTAATAGCTCCTTTTATAATTCCAGAAATAGTGTCTCTTAATGAATTTATAATCTGTATTTTGAGTTCGTTTTTAGGGTATATTAAGCTTATTTCTCTAGCTGGGCTAGGATCATTAAAATGCAATAAATTAGCTTTTTCGGTTTCATTAATGTCTAAGGTATGTAAATAAGGAAGCAGTGTCATCCCTAAACCTTCGTTAGATAGTTTAATTAAAGTTTCGATGCTTCCACTTGCTAATTTGAATTTATCTTCGTCATAAGACTTCTGAGTTTTACAAATGTTAAGTACACTATCTCGAAAACAATGTCCATCTTCTAATAAAAGAATGTCATCTATGTCTAAATCGGATGGGTTTAATTTTTCTTTTGAAGCTAAAGAATGATTTTTAGGTACATATCCCATAAACGGCTCGTAATACAATACAAGTTCTTTAATATTGTCGTTATTTAAAGGAGTAGCAGCTATAGCTGCATCTAAATGTCCATCATTCAAATTTTGTATAATACCTTCTGTAGAAAGTTCTACAATCTTAAGTTTAACTTTCGTAAATTTTTTTATGTATGTATTTAAAAACATAGGCAATAAAGTTGGCATTACAGTAGGAATAATTCCTAAAATAAACTCTCCTCCAATAAAACCTTTTTGTTGATCTACAACATCTTTCATACGATCACTCTCATTAACAATATTACGTGCCTGAACAACTAACTTTTTACCAACATCTGTAAGTTGAATTGGTTTCTTAGAGCGGTCAAAAATTAAAATATCGAGTTCTTCTTCTAACTTTTGAATTTGCATACTCAACGTAGGCTGGGTTACAAAAATATTTTTAGCTGCTTTAGTAAAGTTTTGATATTCTGCTACCGCTAATACGTATTTAAGCTGAGTTATTGTCATAGTTTATTATAAATGTATAAATCTTGTTTGTTTTACTAAAAATTAAGATTTATAGGCTAGGTAATTAGGATTATTATTAATTTAATAAATCTTAATCTTAGACTCTTTTTATTGTTAAATATATAGCAAGTTAATCTAAAAATAATAGCTGTTTTTGATTAAGCACTAAACCGAACTTTTGTATTTTGATTTATTTTTTTAATTAAATCAAAAGATTTGACTAGCTCAGCAAACAAAAATAGACTTTTCAAGCTACTTTAAACCTTCCTATTTGCTACATATAGTGTTAACTTTAGTTTATTTTTAATAGATCAAATTTCGATTCAAAATCTGAAATCTTTATTATTGAAGTAGTTGAGTCTAAATAAAGGTCATTTCCTTTTATAAGAAAACCACTAAATGTTCCCCACGGAGCAATTAGTCCTCCTCCAGTTGATTTGTCCGATAGTCTAACACCTTCTCCTGCTATGTATTTTTGTAATGAATTATTGGAATTATTAAATATATATTCCATCACTCTGAGTTAAAACTAACAAATTTCCATTTTTATCAATAGTAAGATCTGAAAATTCATCTGAATAGTTAGAAATTAATGTTGTTACATTAAATTTATTATTTATTTCTTCAACTTTTCTTATATTATTTAAATCATCTATAAGGTAAATAACCCCATTATGACTAGTCATTTTGCTAACATATTTGAAGCTTGCGTTTAAACCTTCTCCATCTGTTATAGACGAATTGTTTGACCCCGCAATGATTACATCTGTATTTAAATCAGGAATGTATCTTTTTAAACTTAACGAACTATAATCAAATACTACGTATGTATTATCTCCTAAGCTTTCAATAACGTTCATTCTAATTGGATTAGAAAAAGTCGATGAAATTGGTTTCATAGAATAGGTGGATGTTGAAGCCATATCTACTGAATAAATATAAATATTGCTTCCTGTTTCTTCAACATCTGTTACATAATAGATATTGTCATTATTTTTGGAATATGTAATTCCCATGCTATTTCCCCATAGTGAAAAATCAGGATTATCTAAAATGGATTCTTTTCCCGTTTCACTTATTTTTCTTAAAGATAGATTAACATCTCCACTACTATTTCCTTGTCTTAAAAATATTATTTCATTATTGTTATTAATTGAAAAATCAGCTATAAACCCAACATTAACAATATAGTCTATATCTATAGAGCTTTTATCTTCTTGTACATTTGGTTCTGAATCGGAACTACAGGAAAAAACAGACACAGAAATAATAAACAAAATAGCTTTTAAAAAAGTTGTTTTTATCATTTTAATTAAAGTTAATTAGCACAGTACTTAATTTTATTAACAGTTCTTTTATTACTAGTTATTATAAAATAACTAAAATAATTTATCAATAGTATAAATCTTTATATAATAAATAATTATAAGAGTCTTCTTATACAGAAAACAGGATGTATTAGTTCTTTTAAAAATATTTTGTAGTCTTATATTTATATTTTAAGTAAAATTAATTTTGCACATCTAGGTGTAGATGTATTGCTATAATTCATTCATTTCAGGAATTACTTTTTTCCAAAAATTGATAACTTTAGGTTTATTAATTCCATGGCAACCAAAAGGTAATCTTTCTTTATTTGTCTTTAAAGCTAATACAGGTTTTCTATCTATAGAGAACTTTAAAGCTGTTTTATAATTTGGAATTTTAAATAATGGATTTAATTTTGGTGCTCTAAAGGACCAGAAAATATCTTCCATAAGTCTATAATCTTCTGTATCACGCTTTAAATCTTCTTCTATTATTTCTTTAAACTTAATAGAAATATCTAAAAAGCGTTCTACCTTTCTTAAAGAAAAACCTCCGTTACCTACTTTAAAAAATATTTTTGACCTTCTTTTCTTATTAGTATTATCAAAAGAAGAGAGTACTTTTTTAACCATTGTTTTTTTACTAGCTATCCATGGAGCTCCTATATAATCATAATCTTTATTACACCAATGCAAGAGTCTATTACTAAAAACATAACAATCTAATTGATAGATAAGCATGTATTTATAATTTGAAAATCTAGTATATAATTTATCGGATAATAATAATTGATTATAACCAAGTATTCCTTTAAAATAGTAGTTTTCAAATTTTTCATTTTTAATTCGGTTATGAAAATTTATAGAAGAACTATCTAAGTTATTAGGTTGTATAAAATAAATGGAATATTTAGGAAACATTTTTACGCATCTTTCTAAGGATATTTTTTCAATTACGGTTAATTCCACTTTATATATAGGAATTACAATGCATACATCTTTTAGTGTGTATTTTTTATACTTCACATACTTATCATACCCATTTTCTATCCATACTTTTTTTTCTGATACTGTTTTTTTCTCTATTGAATCGTTTTTAGATAACTGTTTTTTAGATAATTCTTTATGATAAATATGATAAACAATACCACAATAACGTAAACGTTTACCTTTTAATCCATAATTATGAAAACGTTGTGCTAATTCGGAATCTTCCCTTCCCCAACCTTTAAAATCTTCGTTATATCCATTAACAGCTTCAAAATCGGATTTAAAAAAAGAAGTGTTACAACCACGATATTTATCAGAGAATAGTTCATTTTTAGAATATCCATTACTAATAAGAGGAGAGTAAATAGCACGTGTTCTATTTTTTATTGTATTATTAATTATGTTAAATTCTAAAATTTGGTTTTCTAATATACTTGAAACAGAATCTTCTTTAATATTTACTCTTGAACCATACAAATAAGTTCCTTTTTCTATCTTATTAACGTGGTCTTCAATAAATTTTTTATGTAAAATACAATCGCCGTCTATTTGAATAATGTATTTTCCTTTAGCTTTATATACTGCTTTATTTAAAATTATAGCTTTTCTAAAACCATCATCTATATGCCAAACATGTTTTACAGGGATAGGACTCTGATTCTTAAAATTTTGTATTATTTCTTTCGTTTCTGTAGAGGATCCATCATCTGCAATTATAATTTCATAGGGTAGCTTTGTTTGAATCAAAATACTTTTTAATACGACGTTTAAGGCTTTAGGCCAATTATATGTAGATATGACGAGGGAAATTTTCATAATTTCTCTGTATATTTTTAAGGTATTTGTTTAACTATAAATTTTCACCTATTATTTTGCAAAAATATTTACATAAGGAGCTAGAAATATATGAATTTTCAATTAAGTATTTAATGTTTTAGTTAAATTTCTATAATTTTTAGTCTCTAGATTACTCTCTTTATAAAACTACAATTGTTTAAACATTTTATCTATAAGTTATCTAGAATTAGGTACATTATTTTTATTCTTTTAAAAGTGGACATTCCAAATACAGAATTGTACTTTTGATAAAAAAATTGTTTTCACAATACACTAAAGAATTTTCTACAAATATTAAACTTGCCCTTCCTGTAATGATTGGTCAAGTAGGACAGATAATTGTAGGTTTAGTAGACAACATTATGGTAGGGAAATTAGGTGCTGCTCCCCTTGCTGCTGTTTCTTTAGGGAATGCTATTTTTACTATTGCATTAGCATTAGCTATTGGTTTTTCTATGGGTATTACACCTTTAGTTGCTGAAACTGATGGTAACAAAAATACTATAATTAGACAGCGTGTTTTTAAAAATGGAATATGGCTTTGTTTAATTGTAGGAATACTCCTTCTTGGTCTTATTAAGTTAATTCAACCTTTAATATTTATTTTTGAGCAACCTAAAGAGGTTGTTTCCTTAGCAATCCCCTATTTAAATATAATTACTATATCTATTATTCCTTTTGCTGTATTTATGGGTTTTAAACAATTTACCGATGGGATGTCTGCTACTCGGTATGCTATGGCCGCAACCATTATTGGGAATATTATTAATATTATTTTGAATTATGTTTTAATTTATGGGAAATTTGGATTCCCTAAATTAGAGTTAGAGGGAGCTGCAATAGGAACTTTACTATCCCGAGTTATAATGGCTATTTTAATGATTGCTATTTTAAAATCTAAAAAACAATTTTCGCTTTATTTTAAGGGGTTTTTCAATACAACTTTTGATAAAGTTACCTTTTTTAAATTATTAGTAATAGGTTTCCCTGTAGCTATGCAAATGCTTTTTGAATTCGGTTTCTTTGCTTCGTCTATTTTTCTATCTGGTAATTTAGGAACTGAAGCCCAAGCTGCAAATCAAATTGCTTTAAACTTGGCCTCTATGGCTTTTATGGTAGCTGTAGGACTAGGAGTTACTGCTACTATACGTACAGGAAACCAGTTAGGAAAAAAGAATTTTAAAGAACTTGTTCGCATAGTAAAATCTATACTATTACTCACTTTAGTTTTAGAATTAATTTTAGGACTCCTTTTCATTTCTACTAACACCTTATTGCCTTTACTATACATAAACAATCCTAAAGTAATATTAATAGCTTCTCAATTACTAATTATTGTTGCTTGGTTTCAATTAAGTGATGGGCTTCAAATAACTCTTTTAGGAACTTTAAGGGGTTTACAAGATGTAAATATTCCTATGATAATTTCTTTTATTGCTTATTGGTGTATTGGTTTTCCTATAGCGTATTGGTATGGTAGTGTGTCTTATTATGGTACTTTTGGAATTTGGTTAGGTCTATTTTCTGGAATTATGGCTTCAAGTATTTTACTATTTCTTCGTTATAAATACTTAACTCGAAGTATGCATTAGAAAATAAATCTATTATATTTTATACTTATCCTTAAGCAAACCTAAAGTTCATTCCATCGATGATTGACCTCAGCAATGATGAGCCTTTCCATGGTTTGATTACCAAAATATCTTCTATTAAACTTATAGCAGAACTCGTTAAGGTAGTTTTGAAAAAAATCATTATCAATTCTATGATGCACATCTAACAATAGTCTTTTTACATTGCTTATTGCTGTATGAACCCATGGTAATATCACATTGACATTTTTCTTATCTACTTTTTGCGCTTTATTATTGATTTTTGAAGTAATCTTTTTATAGCTTGAATAATCATCTGACACAGAATTTGTTCCTTCTTCTACACTTTTTTCTATTTCTTGATTTAGTGTTTCTACTGCTAGGTTTTCAATTACTTTCATTTTTAGATAGCCTACTTTTTTATTAGGTTTATTCGGGTTAGTATTTTTATCATTAGGTTCAGATTCGACCATTACCAATACTTTTGTTTACTTTTGACTTCCTCTCCCACATTTAGTAGATGCTTGTTTATCTCTGTTAATATCAACCGTTTCAAAAAAACCTTCATCAAGTTCAATCCATCTTGACAATTGATAATCTGCATCTCGTAATCCCATCACTGATCTTATTTTATGCATCATCGCCCAGATAGGTTCATATCGTTTATGTCCTAATTGTCTTTGCATTTCTTTGGCTGAAAAACTCTTCTTTGTAGAGCTTATTAAATGCATCGCTATGAACCAATATTGAAAACTCAATTTACTTGATTGCATTACTGTTCCTGGACGAAGAGAAGTCCTAAATTTACACTTTTTACATTCGTAA
>CALLUJ010000006.1 GCA_938011245.1 uncultured Aquimarina sp.
AAAAGTAACGCTAGAACCTAAAGATGCTACCCAGAAAAAAGCGTACTTAGATACTATTAACAAAGCGGAAAACAAAAAAACAAACTTGTATTTAGCAATAGATGCCGAAAGTAAGGACAATAATTGGGCAGAAGTCCTCTACGACGAAGTATTTAATGCTACGCCCAACGTTTGGTTGAAAGAACAAGGAAAACAGTTTGGGTTGGGAAGCGTTAGGGAATATAAAAAAGGTGATAAAGGAGTCGATTATGGGGAAATATTACAAGAAATAAATATTCGTTTAGCTGGATTTGGAGGTAATGTTCCTGATGAAGATTTTACAGAACGTACAGAAAAGACCGTAAAACAATTTCAAAAAGACTACATGAAAATAGAACCTACTGGTGTTGTTGATCATAAAACCCTGGAAGCTATTGATCATTTTGGCAAAAAATATGACATCTCATTTAGCGAAGTAAAATGTGTTTGTGGAACTTGTAAAGGTTTTGGTAAAGGGCTATACCCTGAAGAAAAGCAAGATAAATTAATTGCTGAAAAAAATAGGAAATACGAATACCCAGGTATACATAGATCATTGTTTTGGGCTTTAAAGACAGTTTCTTTTTATTTGGAAGACTTTTCAGAAACTAAAAAACTAAATTATTCTTTAAATAAAATATCATCTGGGTATAGGTGTAAACAAGATAATTTAAATAATAGTAGAAAATCGACTAATCACATGGGGAAAGCATTAGATCTCCATTTTAACAAAAAAGATAAACGAACAAGAAAAAATTCCGATATTGAAGAAATTAGAAAAAAAATATTTGAAAAATATTTAGGAGCAAAATATGATTGGTTGGCTAGTCAAAATAATGTTTTTAATTTGGAATCAACAAAAACAGGAGCTACAACTTGGGTTCATTACGATGTAAGAGAATTTAATTTAAAATATTTAAAAGATTCATTTTTCGTAAACAAAAAGAATGATATTGTAGGAAATAATTTAATCAAATTAACACTTTAAGATAATGAAAAAAACTATTTATTTAATTTTATTAATTTTTCTGTTACTTAATTCTTGTAAAGGTCAAGTTAATAGAGATACAAAATTAACGGAAAAAACTGATGAAGAAGTAAATAGTCAATCAAACAAAAATGTTTTTTACAAAAAAAACAATCCAGAACAAGCCGACTATAATAAGTATCATAAAAAATTAAAAGGGGGTGAAAAATGGTTTTGCGATACTGATTATTTAAGATATTTGCCTGTTTTAAAAAAGGAAAAAATTGAATTAATATTAGTACCTCAAGATTGCGGAGATTTTGAGTATCGATATTATTTATTAAGTATTCTAGAAAATATTATAGTTTCAGATTTGTATGTAGAAGGTGAATGGCTAGAAAGTGGCACAACTAAAAAAGAATATTATGAATTAACATCATTCAAAATAACCTATGATACACTTATAAATATTAAAAAAGAAATATTTGAAAATTTAAAAAAAGTAGATGTTGAAGAATTAAAATATTCTATTTCTAAACAAGGAAAATTTGAAGAAATAAAATAAAAGTGAAGACAATAATTGGGCAGAAGTCCTCTATGACGAAGTATTTAATGCTACCCCCAACGTTTGGTTAAAAGAAGAAGGAAAACAGTTTGGGTTGGGAGCTATTCATGAATACAAAAGAGGTGATAAAGGGAAAGTAATTCAAGAAATAAATATAAAATTAACTGGATTTGGAAAAGGTCTATTGCCTTTGTTAGAGTTTACTAAAGAAACAGAAAAAGCTGTATCGATGTTCCAAAAAGATTATATAAAAATAGAGCCTACTGGAATAGCCAATTATAAAACTTTAAAATCAATTGACGAATTTTGTAAAAAGTATAAACAAAAACTTTCCGACTATGAATGTCCTTGTACAAATAGCTCTATAACTGAAAGACCTAATAAGGATAAAAGGTGTACTGGTTTTGGAAAAAAGCAATTCAAAGAAAAATATAAAAGTGCCTCTAAAACAGAAAAAAATCACAAGTATGAATATCCTGGTATCCATAGAAGTTTACTGTGGGGAATTAGTGCTGTACAGTTTTATATGGAAGATACTGACTATAAAATAAAAAGCATTTATAGAGGTTATAGATGTTGGGCAGATAATTTACACAACCCAAATCACACTAATAGAACTTCTACAAATCATATGGGAAAAGCAGCCGATTTACATTTTTTGAAAAATGGGAAAAGAACAAAAGAAGTAACCGATTTAGAATACATTAGGGAACATTTTTTTAGCAAATATTTGGGAGCTCCCAAATCTGGAGCAGGTCAAACCCATGGATTTGGTTGGAAAAAAGGTAAATTTGGACTTGAACCAAAAAAATTTAATAGTGGTTCGTCAGGTGCTACTACTTGGGTTCATGTTGATTTACGAGAAATTGGCAAAATAAATTTGGAAGATCAGTTCTTCTCAAAAGAACAGAATGAAGTGATAGGTAAAAACTTAATTGACTAATAATAAAATGAAAAATATAATTTTTACTAGTGTTTTAATACTAACGATGTTTATATCATGTAAACAAAAGCCAAAATTATCGGAAGTAAATCAAGTCCAAGAGTCTATTTCAAATACTACTAGCAATGAAAAAGAAATAGAGTCTCTAAATACATCCATTGATAAACAAATTAATTGTATTAATACGTCAAATTCAAATTTTATTTATCCAATCCAAGGAGGCTCACAATTGATAGCTTTAGGCATGGAAGAAAAAATAGAGTTACGTGAATTTAAATGTGAAATCTCAGAAAAATTAAAACTTTCGTTATGTTTAACAGAGGATATTTCTTATTATTTTTTAAAAAATATTAAGAAAGTCAACACAATTATTATTTACGATGAATGCGGTGACAACAATCAATACATTTTAGCTACATATCTAAATAATGAGTTAATAGATATTCTTAAAATATATAGCTTTTGGACTGATGGAGAAGGAAAAGAAAATATTACCGATTTCGAAATTTTGAAAAATTTTGAAATAAAAATCATAGAATCAGAATTAGAAAACAATAAAAAAATTAAAAATATAGAAATCTTTTATAAAATTAATTCAAAAGGCAAAATTGTTAAGCTTTAAATTAATTGCTAATAAAATCAATACAGCCAATTTAGGAGAAGAGGTCTATGTGGTAGTTACTACCAGTAATTTTCAGGACAAAAAAATATGGTTAAACGTTAGGCAAGGGAAAGAGCAAGGTATTGATACCGAAAACTGCGCTATTGAATTATCAGATAACGATAAAGAATTTTATAGACCTGAAGCTGTAGTAGGGGCATACGCTAATGAATCTAAAATTACAAATAGTAACGATTTTAAAGATTGGGCAATTTTTAAATTCAAAATAGGAGGCAAAAACACTAAAGGCTATGCTGATAAATTAGAAAAGCTTACCAATAAAAAAACAAAACTCTGCTTAATTATAGATGCACATAACCCCAACGGCATTCCTTCTAATCATATAGGGTACGAAGGTTATGATGGGAAATTAGACCATAGCGAAGAACCAAACTGTTGGTTAGATGAGGATGGGAAGTGGTTTGAATTAGGTAAAAACAAAAAGGCTCCTTGGATGGAAATAGCATTGAAAGAGTATAACACGTACAAAACAAAAAGAGAGGATGAATCTCCTTTAAAAGAAAAAATAATTGATCATTATCATAAATCTACGGTTTTAGGTGCTGCTCATCATGGCAAAGAAACTCAATGGGGAGACGATACGTCTTGGTGTGCTTCGTTTATCAATTGGTGTTTCAATCAACTAAAAGATTATGAAAATACTAATAAAAATCCTAAAAAATATTATAATTCGCAAGCCTACTCTTGGAAACATGAAAACTGGAAGAATGGAGATAAATCCGAACCCTTTTATGGAGCTGTAGCTGTAACTAACTTTTCCCATACTGGTTTTGTAGCAGGAAAAAGCAAAACGGGTAAGATTGTAATATTAGGAGGTAATCAAGATGGTGCTCAAAAAAGATCTTTAAAAGAAAGAATTTGTTACACAGCCATAGACAAAACGGCAATTATTTCTTATGCTAAACCCAAAGGTTATGAATCTTCTGAATCAGAAAAACAACTATCAATTATTGATATAACTGCTTCTGATAATTTTTCATCTACTAGGTAATTAAAACTTATTGACATGAAACATGTTTATTACAAAATCATCATAGCAATTCTATTAAGTAGTTGCAATTCAAAAAAACAAGAGAGTGAAAAAAAAACAGCTGTACTGAAAATTGCTGAAATAAGTACTACTAACAGAAAACTAATTTATGATTCAATATGGAAAGATGACTTCGGAAAAAATAAATTTAAAGTCTTAAGGGAAGAAGATGATGAATATCAAGCTCTGACAAATATTAAAATGATTTTTAGCCTAACTAATGAAAAGAATACTTTAGAATTAATTGATTCCGTTTCAAATTGTCCCGTTGAATTTCACATGAAATTACTAAAAGAAAGTATAAAATTGACGGATCTTAATCAAGATAATAAAAAAGAATTACTTTTTGCATATGCTTACACTTGCAGAGGAGATATGATAGGTGATACATTAAAAGTGGTTATAATAGAAAATAATAAAATTTCATCAATAAAAGGGATAAGAACAAATCAAATGGATGAGCAAATAGCTGAATTTGAAAAAAGAAAAGCTACTGGTTTTGGGAAAATAACTGAATCAAATGTCCCTGACTATCTAAAAGATACTGCAACCAAATTATGGTTAAAGCACTCTAAAGAAAAAAGTATTAAATCGGATTTTGAAGTCGAAGAATTTCATAATTCAAAATAAGTTTCAAAAAGATAGATAGCGCAAGTTTAGGGGATGACGCTTATATAGTTATAGAAACCGAAAACCTCCAAGGCCGAGAAATTAAAATGAACCTAAAGCAAGCCAATACCAATGGTATTGAGGAGCAATATAAAGCCATTACGGTACAACAAGACGGAAAAGAGGTGCTATTAATAACCGCTACGGTAGGCGATTTTGAATGTAATAGCACCACTATCGAAAATTTAAACGATTTTCAAAACTGGGCTATTGCAAAAGTAACGCTAGAACTTAAAGATGCTACCCAGAAAAAAGCGTACTTAGATACCATTAACAAAGCGGAAAACAAAAAAACAAACTTATATTTAGCAATAGATGCCGAAAGTGAGGACAATAATTGGGCTGAAGTCCTCTATGACGAAGTATTTAATGCTACGCCCAACGTTTGGTTGAAAGAAGAAGGAAAACAGTTTGGGCTTGTACTCAACTCAACTAAAACAATAAACATTTATCATGATGGAAAAATTAGTAAACTAGATCTAAAAAACGTAAAAGAAGTTAATTACGTCTATCATGACAAGAATGGCAATTCTCATGATTTAGGAAAGTTTGTAATCACTAAGAGTCAAAAATGGATAGATGGAACTAAACATGAATGGAAAACTAAAAAAGGAGGAGAATGGAAAACTGTAAAAATTGGAAGTAAAACTCGTTATTATAAAAAAGATAGTGATAAAAAGAACTCTCTTATTACTCCATTCACTGGTAGTCCAAAAGCTTTTAAATACAATGATTCAAAAGAAATAAATTTTGCTTTATATGAAGATACTTCAAGAGAGTATTTTAACCCTGAAGCATTCGCAACACTAATAGGCGCTTTAGCTGATGTAAATTTTAATGATTTAGTCTCTAATGGCTCAGTTGCCACTGATGGTACTGGGGCTTATAGTGTCAGTCATTTTAATGGTTTTAACATGGATTTTAAATATTTGAGAAAAGATAAAAAAAAGGCAAAATTAGACAAAGACTCAAAAGGAAATAAAATTCAAGTTATCTATGTCAATGATATAGAATTAGATATAAAAAGACAGAATGAATTTTTAGATGCTTTAAATAAGTTTGGTTGGGGTAAAACAAAAAAAACTTATCGAATAAAACGCATGAAAACAAAGATTTAAATCATTGTAAATCTGATGCACATCACAAAGATCATTTACATATTCAGGGACTTAAAATAAATTATAAATAATGAAGCATCTAATATTAATTAGTTTTGTTTTTCTTTTAGGATGTTTAGGTGTAACAAAAAAGAAAGAAATTAAATTTTCTCAAACGGTTTTAGAAAAAACTAATAAAACTGATATAGCTACAATTTTAGACAAAAAAAAGAATTCCATTTTTTCTTCCAGTTGTACTAAGGAATCGGTTATTAATCAATCATTGATCAATAACATCTATGAAAAAATAAATTTAAATACTGATTCTTTAGACGTTTTATCTCCTACAGAGGATAAAATTATGTATGTCAATACTATAGACAGAATAAATAAACAAACTAAGCTTTACAAACCATCCTATTATTATTTTATTCTAGAGAACAAGGATAATAACATCAAAAGAACTTTTTTTTCTCAAAATTATCTATATGAAAAAAATAAATCTACTTATAGTAATATAGATTTATTAATTGTTTTTAGCAAAATACTTGATGAAACAGACACAGGGGAATACAATAAAGTAGGATATAATTTTGACTTGATTTCTTATGACAATCAAGAACAAAAACTGATAGATAGAGTAAGACTAATTACTTCTGGTATAGGCTTAGAGGATATTACATATCATGAATGTTTTAACATCGAATCTAATAAAATTACTACTTACAGCTACAACTCAATAGAAGATGAGTCCATCTTTATTAAAAGGGTAATAATAATTAACTCAAATGGTTTTTTCACAGAAAAGCAACCAAGTGTTAAAATTTATGATTAAATTATTAAAGATCAGCAAGTAGTATCTCTCAAGTCTGTAAAGTTTAAAATGTAGGGGTAATGATCCCCTATATTTTAGTTGGTAATAAAAGTTACTCTTCAAGTTTAACAAATTGTGAAGACGGAGGAAATTTACATAATAGTCACTTACATTCTGGTGATTTTGATTCCTCAAAAATTAAAATAATAAAAAAATGATTAAACAAATAGCTCTAAAAGTAACTTTATTAACTCTAGTGTTTATTAACTGTAAGAATAAAAAAAATTCATTGAATGC
>CALLUJ010000007.1 GCA_938011245.1 uncultured Aquimarina sp.
ATTTAGATGAGTATAGTTATCGTATAAATCGTTCTATACACAAGCAAACTATATTTGATAACCTAATTAATAGGATGACTGACCATATAAATATTGACTTTGAGCAAATTAAACTAAGTACCTAAGTAAACAGCTCTATTAATTTATTTTCCTACCGAGCATTATGCCAAGAGATTAGGAGAAAGGAAATCGCTGTTGACCTTGCGGACAAATTAATTGCTACAAATTACAATGTCGCGATGGTTGTTTATATGACTGACTATAAAACTGGACTTTTGAATGGATTACAAAACCTATACTTTTTCAAAAAAGAATTGGAAAATGATTTGAAGAAAAAGAATAGTAATTTTATTCATAAAATCTGTGAAATTCCAAAAACAGAAGTTTGCATATCAGCACCTTTAAATATCTATGATAAAGACAATCCATTATCTGAGACACATGATATTAATGGAAACGTAACAAATAATCCTTTTGTCACTAGTTTATTTAATACTTTTCCTTTTAAAGACAAATCATTTGTAATGATAACATTACACAAAAATTATAAATGCAATTGGACAGAAACCTTATTTAATGAATTTAAGAATTCGAAAGATTCTAAGCATTTAAAATTAATTAGCGATTTAATAAGTACTCGATTCGAATTCTGGTGTATTTCACCTAGACTTAAAAACACTTTTGCTCAAAAAAAAATAAATCAAATGATTGAAATATGGAGTGATGAAGTTCTAAACTTTGATTCAATAATCGAAACTGATTTCAATATATTCGAATAAAAAACTAGCCCTAACACTATATATAGCAAATAGGGCGATTAGTCTTTAATCGAAAGGTTATTTTCTATTTGCAAAGTCGCCAAATCTTTTGATTTGGTATTAAAGAGAAAAATTAAAACAAAATACAAAAGATTTGGCTTGTGGCTAAACCGAAAATAATTGCTTGTTTTCTGCCCAACTTGCCATATATTTAACGTTGGCGTTCATTTGAACTTACCTTAGAACAAACTGAATATTTTACTTTTCAATTCGGTAATTCCTTCATCATTTAATTTGGAAATCTTTTTAAAGATTGTAGATTTTTCTATGATGAATATTTTATGACACCTGACTTGACTCGCAAGATTTAAAGAATTACTTAGTTTTTCAGTATCTAATACGTAAGTAAATAAATCTTTTCTAGGTTTAGAAGTGATTTGAGCTAAAATAACGTCTTGAGTTTTATTAACAATAGAATTAGAAACCACTATCGCTGGACGTGGCTTTGAACTAGTTCCCATTGTAAACGGAAAAGGAACTAAAACTATATCTCCTTGCTCATAACTCATTTATAGAAAAGACTCCCAATGTTCATCACTCTCATCATTCCAATCTTCTGCCAAGCTTGATTGAGCTAAATTCATTGCGTGCTGAGTAAGCTCTGAAGAAGTTTGCTCCTCACTAGTCTGATCAATTTGAATTGTAACTTCAGGTTCAATACAGTCTATTATTGCACTACTAGTTTCTGAATAACTAATTAAAGACAAACCCGCAAAACCTACCGCAAGATATAAACTTCTTCTGTCCTCAGAATAAGTTGTAGTACTATTGATGTTATACATAATGTTTTATTTAGTTAATTTTTCGTATTCTTTAATTTTTTCATCCATTAAATCTCTAATACTTTTACAAGTATTAATATCCATATAAACTCCAAAATCATACTCCCTAACTATTCCGCTTTTAGAGTCATCAGTAATTCCGACTAACTTTCCTAAACGACCTTCGTTTTCTAATTCAAAAATAGTTCCTTTAGGAATGACATTTCTTTGACTATAAAAACTGATGTTAATAAGTCCAGAAGGAGTAATTCCAGCACTAGCACCATCTGAATGAATTTGACGATACTGATTACTCTTTATATTGTGTATAGTAATTTGTTTTTTTTCTTCCATTTTTAATGGGTGCAAATGTAGTTTATTTTTAAATAACACACAATAGGTTGAAAATAAAGTTTTCCAACACGTTAAATATATAAATTAAAAAACGAAACGCCAACACCGTATATAAAAAATAGCTAATTCCGTGCTAAAATTTATTTGTATTGTTTATCTAATAACGGTATTTTATTCGGAAAAGTATGTGTGTACTTACACGCTACTTTTCATATACAAAACCGTTAGCTGTAATTAAAGCCCAACCTATCAGAAAATGAATGAATTAGAAAATTTACACGAAAATTTTAACACAGCATTAAATAAATTAGCAGAAGTAGTATCATTAAGTATAAGAAACCTGAAAGATAAAAATGAAAGAGTTGAATTTCTTAAAAACATGAAAACTACGCCTTCAAGCACAATTTTAAAAAAGGTTAATGAAATAGCAATCCAAAATCAAGATTATGAAACTTGTGATGCGATTAAGGATTTTTGTCAACTTAAAGGAATAATAATTTAATCAAAAATGAGTACTTACAAAGATGCTTTAGCTGAATATGGATCTGAAAATGAGAATGGAAAACATCGTTTAATTTATTCTTATTTTGGTCTAGCCATCTATTTCAGTCAAGTTTTAGAAGAAACCTTTTCTATAATGCTTTGGACAGACAGAATTTTCAAGAAAAAAGTAAAAACTAATAAAGAAGTAAACGAAATAATTAACGCTATCGAAAATTCAAAAAAGACAATGGGAATTTTTATAAACGAAGTAAAGCATTCCTATTCTTTATCAGAAAAATTGACGAATGACTTAAAAAATGTACTTAAAAAACGAAATTATTTAGTTCACAAATATTTTAAGATTGAGATTCAAAAGTGTTACTCGGATTTAGGTAGAAAAGAAATGCTCGAATATTTTGGAAATTTTATTGACGAAACAAAAAGCATTGATTCCGAACTGAATAATTATTACTCAAAATACACTGAGAAAATGGGATTCACGAAAGAAAAAACTGAACAACTTGTGAATGAAATGAAAGAAGAAGAATTGAATAGAGAAAAAAACTACAGCTAACACCGTATAAAATTAATTGCTGGTTATAGCCAATTTACGAAAGTCCTAGCGGACTTTCTATCTGTGATTTATTTGCTAACTTTGTTGCTTAAAACACGCAACTAATCTTATACAAACCCGTT
>CALLUJ010000008.1 GCA_938011245.1 uncultured Aquimarina sp.
TTTAGCACATAGTTTTGCTAATGTAGAAGCCGATAGCAATGCCGAATATACTTACCAATACAAGCAAACCGATAATTTATTAGATTATAGCCATCACGTAAAAGGGCATAAAAATGGACGAACTAGTTTATGGTACTGGCAATGGAAAAAAGCAAATAATTCAATAAAATAATTATGAAATTAATAATCACTTATCTTTTAGTGCTCTTCTCGTTAATAATTTGTAGAGCACAAGAAAACACAAAAAGGAAAAAAATGATACCTAAAGTAAATAATAAATTTGAAAAGTTTGATTTAGTAAATTATAACCAACGAAAACGAAAAGAAATAACTAGAGAAGTAAAAAATGATACATTATCTATTTTCATGGATACAAAAGCTGGATATAGTATTGGGGAGTATCCCCTTGATGGTTTTTTTAACGTTACCAGGATTTATTATATAAATACAAATATAGAAACTAAAGGAGTTTCTTTTATAAATGGATCCTCTTATGGTATCTGGTACGAATTTGATGAAGAAGGAAATTTAGTTAAAGAAATTAATACCGATGAAGGCTATAAATTTGGCTGGCAACAAGTTATTGATTACTGTGAAAAAAAAGAAATAAATTTAACTAGAGGTTATAAAGAATTTGATGGTTATCAAACCGAGATTTTAAAGCAAGAAGAAAATGACAAAAAAATATGGGTAATTTCCTATTTAGTTAGTCCTGTATTAATTTGTAAAGAAACCTTAGATGGGGTTACAGGAAAATTACTTAACTCGGAAGAATTGGAATTTATAAATCATTAGCTTTTAAGCATTTTATTTTAAAAAAGAAAAAATATTAAGAAAGCTAGATTTAAGAACTTGTAATATTTCGTTCTTCGGTAGTTCCCCATTTGCCTTGAACTTTTAACACTTGTTCAATAACATCTCTAACACATCCTTTTCCTCCGTTAATGTGCGATATGTATTTGGAAGCTGTTTTTACTTCGGAAACAGCGTCTTGTGGGCAGGTAGGAAGTCCCACACAATTCATTACAGGAAGGTCGGGTAAATCGTCTCCCATATATAAAATTTGACTAGGGATAATATTTTTTTTTGTACAATAATCTTGAAAAGCAATCACTTTATCGTGACAATTTATATAAATATCTGATACCCCTAAAGCGGAAAGACGACTTTTTACAGCAGGATTGTTTCCCCCCGTAATAATACATACATTATAACCTTTATTTAAAGCAATTTTGGTAGCGTAACCATCCTTTACATTCATGGTTCGTAATAAATTACCATCATTGTCAATTAATAACGAACCATCGGTGTAGACACCGTCTACATCAAAAATAAAGGTGTTAATTTGGTTTAAGTATTCCTTATAACTCTTTTCCATAATAGTCTTGAATTGCCAATGTTAAATGTTGGTAAAGTTTTTTTTGTTTTTCAGAGTGCAATATATCTAAATGTTTTTGAATAGTAAGAGAGTCTTTTCGTATTGCAGGTCCTGTTTGGGTGTCTTTTGGGGAATTAGATACTATTTTAATAATAGTTTCTTCAATTAAAGGTTTTAAAATGGAAAAATCTATTTGGTGTTCATTACAAATATCTAATGCTTGTGTGTACATAAAATTACTAAAGTTATTAGCAAATACAGCAGCTACATGTAAAGCCTTTCGTTGTTTAGAGTTAATTGAGTACACCTTTTTAGAAATTGATTTAGCAAGATTTAATAAAAGCTTTTCACAAAAGCTAGAATTAGCTTCTATAGCAATAGGTAAATCATTAAAATTAACAGGGATTTCTTTTTTAAAACTTTGTAAAGGATAAAAAACACCTCTATTTTTAAAAGTATTAAGCACATTCATGTTGGTAGCTCCCGAAGTATGTACCACTAAACCTTTTAAGGTTTTAAAGTTAGATAAATTGTGTAAAGAATTATCTCCAAAAGCTATAATATAAATATCTGCAGAGCGTATTTCATTAACTTTATGTACTACAGGAACATTGCAATTAGGAATTTGCATACCTCTACGATTGTAGTTTTGTACTAATAATACTTGGTTGCTTTTTTCAAAAACAGAACATAGGTGACACGCTACATTACCGTTCCCTAAAATTACTAATTCTATCATAACTTAAAAATACAAGAAGTCTTCTTAAATTCGATCATTTGTCCATATAAATGTATTGTTAATTACCCCTAATAATTAATTGTATATCGTAAATTCGCAGAACATTTTTTGATTATGATCCAAAAGAAAATTACCGACTTCCTTTTCTCGACTAGACTAATGGCTATTTTATTTATAGCATACGCAGTAGCTATGGGAATAGGGACTTTTTTAGAGAATGACTACGGAACTACGGCAGCTAGAATATGGATTTATAATGCTCGTTGGTTTGAAGTAATAATGGGTTTATTTCTTATTAATTTTTTTGGAAACATTTATAGATACAGGCTTTTTAAGAAAGAAAAACTACCAACATTGGTAGTACATCTAGCTTTTGTTTTTATTTTAATTGGAGCAGCAATAACACGATATATAAGTTATGAAGGTATTATGCCCATCCGAGAAGGAGTAACGACCAACAAATTTCTATCTACAGATACTTATTTAACTACCTATATTACTAAAAAAACAGATTCGGTACGTCGAAAAATTCAACAAAAATTAGAACTTTCAGCACCTACACAACGTCAAAATCGCTTTGTAATTAATACAGATTTTAAAGGACAGGAAGTTTTAATTACTTACGACAATTTTATTCAAGGTGCGGAAGAAGGTTTGAGGGTTAGTGACGATGGAGATTTGTATTTAAAAATGGTAGAGGCAGGTAAAGGGAAACGCCACGATCATTTTCTTAAAGAAGGAGAAGTAGTTAATATTCATAACATTCTCTTTGCCTTTAATAAACCAACCCAAGGAGCAATTAATATATCGTACAATAATAAAGACAATTATACTATAAAAACTCCATTTACAGGAAGTTATTTGCGTATGGCAGACCAATTAAAAGGAAATGTTATTAAAGATAGTGTTCAACCTTTACAGCTTAGGTCGTTATACCAATTAGCAGGAACTCAATTTGTTTTTCCAGACCCTGTAACTAAAGGAGTTTTCGATATTATAGAAAGTCCAATTAAAGAAAAGGGACAGCAAGACGCTTTAATTGTAAACGTAACTTCTAATGGAGAAACCCAAAAAATAAAACTGTTAGGGGCAAAAGGAGTTACTAACGATTTTAAAGAATATGAGGTAGGAGATTTGCAGATAGCTATGCGTTACGGATCTAAGGAGTTAAAATTACCATTTTCGTTAAAACTTAATGATTTTATTGCCACGAAATACCCAGGTACAGAAACAGGCTACGCAGCCTTTAAAAGTAAAGTAGATTTAATTGAAGAAGGGCAAATAACTTCCCATGAAATTTTTATGAATAATGTACTAGATTATAAAGGATTTAGATTTTTTCAAGCTTCTTTTGATGCCGATGAACGTGGAACAGTACTATCAGTAAATCATGATTTTTGGGGTACTTGGATTACTTATATAGGATATACGCTATTGTACATTGGTTTAATGATGATTTTATTGTTTAGAGGATCCCGTTTTAAAGCTTTAGAAAGCAAACTAAATGGCATAAAACTTAAAAAAGCTTCTTTGGTTATTGTAGCGTTATTTACTTTTTTAATACCAGAAATAAAAGCCCAAACAGGAATACCAACAGATTTACATTTACGGCCTACTAAAAAACAAATAGATTCTTTAATACTAGCCAATAAAGTAGATAAAATACATGCAGCTAAGTTTGGAAGAATTATTGTCCAAGATGAAGGAGGTCGAATGAAGCCAGTGAACACTTTTGGTTCAGAATTACTACGAAAATTAAGTAAACGCGATAATTACGAAGGTTTAGATGGAAACCAAGTGTTAATTTCTATGATGGAAAACCCAATTGCTTGGTACAATATTCCATTAATTTATATTGATAAGAAAAACGATAGTATTCGAAAAATATTAGGAACCCCAAAAGGAGAGAAGCGAGTAGCTCTTGTTGATTTATTTGACAAACAAGGAAATTATAAATTAGAGCCTTATCTACGAGAAGCTACATCTACAAACACACCTAATCAATTCGAAAAAGATTTTGTAAAAACACATGAAAAATTCTTTTTATTAAATTCGGCTTTAAGCGGAAGTATTTTACGTGTTTTCCCAATACCTAACAATGCAAATAATAAATGGGTTTCACCACCTGCTCTTAACGAGGTAAAGTATTCGGGGATGGATTCGGTATATACAAGACAGATTTTGCCTTTATATCGTCAAGAATTACAAACAGCAAAAAAATCGGGAGATTATGAAAAAGCAGAATATTATTTAAATAGTATTTCTAAATTTCAGCAAAAGTATGGTAGCGAAGTTATTCCGAATAAAGAGAAGATTGATGCAGAATTGTTTTTGAATAAATATGATATTTTTAGAACTATTTATCAATACTATTTCTTTTTTGGGTTTTTAATGCTATTCTGGTTAATCATTCAAATTTTTTGGGACAAAAAATTTATAAGAGTTTTAATACAAGTTTTTAAGGTACTTGTAGCTTTAGTTTTTGTAGTACATACAGGAGGACTAGTTATGCGTTGGTATGTATCTGGACACGCACCTTGGAGTGATGCCTACGAGAGTATGATTTATGTGGCTTGGGCTACTCAATTTTTTGGATTAGCTTTAGGTAGAAAGAGTAATTTAACCATAGCAGCAACAGCTTTTGTTACTTCTATTATATTGGTTTTTGCACATCAAAATTGGTTAGACCCTTCTATAGCAAATTTACAACCTGTACTGGATTCGTATTGGTTAATGATTCATGTAGCTGTAATTGTAGCAAGTTACGGGCCTTTTATTTTGGGTTCGATACTTGGGGTAATTTCTTTGTTATTAATGGTATTAACTACTACGAAGAATAAAACAAAGATGAAATTAAATATAGAAGAGCTTACCATTGTTACAGAAATGTCTCTTACAATTGGCTTAGTAATGCTTACTATAGGGAATTTCTTAGGAGGACAGTGGGCCAACGAAAGTTGGGGGCGTTACTGGGGTTGGGATCCTAAAGAAACATGGGCTTTGGTAAGTATTATGATTTACGCTTTTGTAATACACATGCGATTGGTTCCTGGTTTACGAGGGAAATGGACGTTTAATTTTGCAGCGATGATTGCAGTATCTACTGTATTAATGACTTATTTTGGAGTAAATTTTTATCTTTCAGGATTACATTCTTATGCTAGCGGAACGCAACCAGTTACTCCAACTTTAGTATGGAAAGCGCTAGGCTTCTTTATTATTCTTGGCGGATTGTCCTTTTGGAGATATAAAGTGCATTATAAAAAGTAATACTGGTTTTATCTTTTTTATTAGGCTTTATAAAATTTAGATTTGTGTAAAAAATTCATTAATTGAATTAGTATAGTTGTGAATATAAGAATTTGATTTACAAAGTTTTTATAATCTTTATATAAAGAAGTCCTGTACCTATAGCAATTCCAAAGCTTAAAAGAGTTCCAATTAATACATATTCGGTAAGTTTACGATCTTTAGCTTTGGATAAATCTCCAAATCGAAATACCGATTTAGCAGTGATTAATAGTCCAATAGCTGCCCATTGATTTAGGATGATAAAACCAAATACAAAAAGGCGTTCAAGTATTCCAATATATTTTCCAGCCTCCTCTAATGATCTTTCAGGTTCATTCTCTTCTAAATACCATTTACTCATTACAACACGCATTATTACTGCAGAAACAAAAGTAACGTTAAATATACCTAGAAGGAGTAAAAGTGTTTTTGAGGTAAATAAATTACCTATATTGAATTGAAAAGGAGTATAGCAGTTTATTACTATTGCAATTATTAGTAAATGTACTATCTGATCTAAAAAAAATAGCCACCGACTATTTTTATTAGTCTCTAAATTCAATTTTAGAATATCTATTATGGTATGACTTACTAAAATAGAAAGGATTCCTACCCAATAGGTAAAATCAAATTGTAATAATACTATTAATGCTAGGGCATGTATAGCTATGTGTAGATATAAATATTTGGATAGATGTTTTTTTTTCTTTTTCTCGCCCACCCATCGATTAGGTTGAAAAACAAAATCTCCTAAAACATGAGAAATTAATAATTTTAAGGTTAAAACAATCATAAACTTACAATGTGTTGTTGGTAATATTGGTTCAATTTGAAAATCTCATCATAACCACCTCTATTAAGTAATTCGCTTATATTACTTTGTGATTTATTGAGTAATGTAGCTAATTCTTTCTGATTTTTTTTGGGTTGTTCTATGGCACTTACAATGGTTTTAGCAACAGTAGAAGTCCAGTAATCTGTAGTAAGAGCTGCTAAATTGAGCATTAAATTGATGTTTTGGTCAAAAATAAGATCTTTGCTAGATACTGCTAGTTTTTGTTTTTGTAGGCTTTCAAAACATTCCCCTGAATTGATATAGGCTTCTCCATTAGATTCCGAAATACGCTCTCCTTTATAACTTTCTTCGCCTAGGCCTATGGCAATCCTAACATCTAGATTTTTAAATTGTTTTATAGTAGCCTTAATGTGAATTGCAGTCCATAAAGCAGTTTTAATTTCGGACTTTAATTGGAAGCTATCCCCTCGGAATATTTCCCATGTGAGTGGAGATGATCCATATTGGTTTAGAATTTTTTTCAAAATTGGTAGCCAGTTTTGAACCTCATGCCTTCGAGAGTTTACAATATCACCTGTAAGTATTGCAATCATAACGTATTTTAAAGATAGTTTTTTTAATATAGTAATTAATAGTTGCTTATAACTACTCAAAGATAGTATAATAGGTTATAATATTAAAAATTATCGTATTATAAGCCGATATTTTTAATTATCGTATTATAGACCGATATTTTTAATTATCGGTTATAACAACGATAATTAAAAGGTTTTGGTAAATTTAAGGCGGCGATAACCGAAAAAGAAAAGATAAATTAAAGCAATACAAGCTAGAGGTGCTACAATTACTAACCATTGCCATAATAATTTCTGAGAACTTACTTTGGAGTAATCAAGAGCAGAAATGTGTAATTGTTTTGCTCTTAATTTTATTAAGGAATCTCCTTCTAATAAGTAATTAATCGTATTTAGTAAAAAATCTTTATTCCCATATTGGCGTTTCGCTACAGGATCGTAACCTAAAGGTAAAGGAGCACCTTTGGAGACTTTGTTTTTTATAACATCTCCATCCGAAATTAAAATTAATTTACTGTTTTTAGAGTTCGGGATGTAAGAAGTATAATCAAAAGGTAAAATACGGTTTTTATAGGCACTTTTTATTCTTCCCTCTAGTAATACCCCTAAGTTTTGAGCACCTTTATCGTAATATTCTTTTGGTTTAGGAGAGGTTATGGTATTTAAATTTAATTCGGAAGGTACACCACGTAGATGAGTGAGTGAACTAGATTGTAGTAAAACAGTTTTTGTGGTTTCGTTTTTTAAAAGTTCAATGGGACTACAAAAATTAAATTTTATAGGTTCAATATTTTTTGAGAGGATACTATTTTTTCCAGTAGCAAGAGGGGAGTAACCCCAATTATAAGGAGTGTATTGTGTGTTTTCTCCTTCCCCTTTAGCTAGTACAATGGGTGCGCTGTAATAATCGTTAATTAACAAGGGGTTAATTCGTGCTCCATAGGCAAAAAAGAAATCGTTAAGTTTTAAATTGTTAATCCAAGCAAGGGTTTTGAAGTTTGGGTTACCAAAAATACTATCCTTTTCAGCATTAATAAGATCAATTAAATGCAGTTGGCTGTTTCCATGCATTAAATGTTGATCGAGGATTAATTTTTGAGCCTCACTAAACGATTTGGTAGGTTTAGCGTTAATTACTAAATCAAAATCGAGAAGCTTATTTAAACTTTCGATGGGGTGTTTTGGATTTTCTTCAATTAAAATAGGTCTAACCGTGTATTTTTGTTGTAAGCTACGTAAAAAGTCAAGTAAATAAACGTCTTTTAATTGTTGATTCCCTTTTAGAATAGCAATTTTTTGATTTTTTTTCTGCGTAACTAATTTTAAAGTATTAGTAAATGCATACTCTAAATTTTGGATAGACTCGGTAGTGCGTTCTTGTGCAGTGGCACCTAATCTGTTTTTTAGTAAAGGTACTTTTATAGTCTTGTCTTTATAATAAATTACCGCCCAAGGTAGTACAAGTTCTTTTTTTAGCGCCCCTTCAAATTGTGTACTTACTTCTGCAGGAACAATCCCTATTTTTTTTAATTGAGCAAGGTTTTGAGATCGAAGTTCAATAGGCTCTAAGGGATTTACTGTGGAGAAACTAATAAGAGAGTTTTTTGAAGAAAAGCTAGTTAATAATTGCTGAGTTTCACGCTGTAATTTTTTAAACTCAGGAGGAAGATTACCAGCTAATAAAATATCAATACTTACAGGAGTATCGATATACGATAAGGTTTCTATGGATATATTGGAAAGACTAAATCGTTGATCTTCTGTTAAGTCAAAACGTTTGTAATTATAAGATCCTATTATTAATAGTAAAAAAGAGGTAATAAGTATAATAATATTTTTTTTAGCATTAAAAAAAGAGCGATCTAAAATTAAAGCTGTTGAAAGGAGAAAAAGAAGTGTAATAAAAATAAAATAAACGATATCCCTAGTGTCTAAAACCCCTTCGCTAATACGTGAATAATGATAATTAATTCCAATAATATCCCAAGAAATACTTTGTTTTAAAATAGGAATATATTCAAAACCAATATAAAAAAAGAAGCATCCTAAAATGGATAAAATAAGTGCTATAGTTTGGTTTTTTGTTAAACTAGATGTAAATATACCAATAGCCGTATAGCTACAAAGTAAGAGCCACAAAGCAATGTACGAACCTATAATACTCCCAGTATCAATGTTGCCAACAGGGTCGGCTAATTGATAAATTACAATACTATAAAGTAATGTAGGGAGTACAGCAATGAATCCAATGCATAATATTCCAAAAAACTTTCCTAATACCAATTCCAAAGTGCTAGTGGGTTTAATAAGTAAAAGTTCTAAAGTACCTTGTTTGCGTTCTTCGGCAAGCGAATGCATACTAATGGCAGGGATTAAAAAAATAAAAATCCAAGGCACAAAATCAAAGAAGGGAGATAAGCTAGCAAAACCACTATCTAAAATATTATAACTTCCTTCTAAAATCCATAAGAATAAACCCGAAAAAATAAAAAAACAAGCTAAAAAAACTAGTCCAATTGCGGTAGAAAAAAAATAATGAAGTTCCTTTTTTAGCAATGCAATCATAAAAATTAATATATTAAAGTTAATCTTCAAAAGTAACGCTTATGGTATCCATATATTTTAGACCAAAAAGAGTGCTAGCAGAACCTACCGTTTTAGGGTTACTTTTGTAAATAGCTAACTCTAAATTGCCAGAAGAATTGAAAAGAGCAATTTTTTTACCATCTTCTTCTCTTTTATTTCGTTCTACAGTAAAGTTTATAGCGTTGCTATAACTATTTACTACCCTATCAAAAGTAATACGTTTAGCTTTTATAATAAAAGTTCTATTTTTCTGAGCAGCCATAAATAAATCTTTAGTAATATTAGTAACTACATTACCATAATTATCAATATACACTACATGACCTATAATTACCTTTCCTTGTTGTTGTATAACCGGTTCTGTTTTTCTAAGCTCTTTGTATTTGTTAATTTGTGTACCTATAATTCCTAGGACACCGCCACGGGCTAAATGGCAAGCAGCATTTACAAACACATCTAAAACAGGAAAATTAATTTGCTGAATATTTGGAAGATTTATTTCATAAATAGCTTCAGGGTTAACCTTAGAAGCAATTAAAGAAAGAATACCATTATCGGCACAAATAAAGTAATGTCCATTAAGTTGTACGGCAATATGCTTCGTTTCGGGAGTAAATCCACTATCAACCCCAATTATATGAATGCTCCCAACAGGAAAATTAGAAAATACATTTTTTACAATATAAGCTGTTTCATAAATATTGAAGGGGGACACCTCATGCGTAATATCTACTAAAATAACATCTTTCAATTGCGAATATATGGCTCCTTTAACAGCTCCTACCGAAGGGTCTTTACTTCCAAAATCAGTTGTTAGCGTAATTATTGGCATAAGTGTACAATTGTTAACAAAATTGTTATTAAACCACTATATAAATTGTAAATTGAAATGAATTCGTTTTTAAATTTATAAGAGATTGAAAAGCGAAAATAGAATTATAAGCTGAAAAGATCATATATCATCTCAATTTTTTATCAACTAAAACTACAATCATTTGAACGAAATAATCATAGAATTAACCAGTATAGATGCACAGAGTTTTTTTGGACAAAGGAATTCTACTATAGAATTGTTGAAAAAATACTTTCCAAAATTAAAGCTAGTAGCAAGAGGAAGTGCTTTAAAAGCTTTTGGAGAAGAAGAGCTTTTGGAAGAGTTTGATAAGCGTATGGATATGCTAATAGAACATTTTGAGAAATATAACAAAATGGACGAAAATGCTATGGAACGAATTCTTACTAGCGAAAGTAGAGAAGAATATCAAAGTTCAGAAAAAAGCGATCAAGTATTGGTACATGGTGTAGGAGGTAAAAAAATAAAAGCCCAAACCCCTAACCAACGCAAATTGGTGGATTTAATGCGTAAAAACGATATGTGTTTTGCTATTGGCCCTGCGGGAACAGGAAAGACGTACACGGGAGTTGCTTTAGCGGTAAAAGCGTTAAAAGAAAAGCAGGTAAAGCGCATTATATTAACACGTCCTGCGGTAGAAGCAGGAGAGAATTTAGGTTTTTTACCAGGAGATATGAAGGAGAAATTAGATCCTTATATGCAACCTTTGTACGATGGATTACGAGATATGATTCCTGCTGAACGCTTGGAAGATTTTATAGAAAAAGGAATTATACAAATTGCACCTTTGGCATTTATGCGTGGAAGAACGTTGGATAACGCTTTTGTAATTTTAGATGAAGCACAAAATACCACCCATTCGCAAATGAAAATGTTTTTAACCCGTATGGGTAAAAATGCCAAATTTATGATTACTGGAGACCCTGGTCAAATAGACTTGCCACGCCGAGTAACTTCGGGACTTAAAGAGGCTTTGTTAGTGTTAAAAGACGTTCAAGGTATAGGAATGATTTACTTAGACGATAAAGATGTAATTCGTCATAAATTAGTAAAGAAAGTAATTGCGGCATATAAGGGGATTGAGAATAATCCAGAGTAATTTAAAGAAGCTAATATTGTATTTATGCTGAGATACAAAAACGTATCTTTGCGCAAAATTCAATTTTATGATTGCCATAGGAAAACATCACGAATTAGAGATAGATAGAGACAGACTTCCAGGGCTGTACCTTATAAATGAAGATGAAGAAGAGGTGTTATTACCTAATAAATATGTTCCAGAAACTTACGAAGTAGGGGATAAAATACGTGTATTTGTATATTTAGACCACGAAGAACGCCCAGTAGCCACTACTATAGAACCTTTTGCAAAACTAAATGCATTTGCTTATTTAAAATGTGTAGATGTTACAGAAATTGGTGCATTTTTAAATTGGGGTTTGGAAAAACATTTGTTTGTTCCGTTTAAAGAACAAGCTTATAAAATGAAAAAAGGGGGCAGCTACTTAGTATATGTTTATTTAGATGAAAAAACAGAACGTTTAGTAGCTTCTTCAAAAACCAATCGTTTTTTGAATAATGATTTAATATTATTATCTTCTTATGATGAGGTAGATTTAATAGCCTCTCACCCTTCCGATAAAGGTTGGAATGTAATTGTAAACCAAAAGCATTTAGGATTGGTTTATGCCGACGAAATTTTTCAAAAAATAACTGTTGGAGATAAAATGACGGGTTATGTTAAAAAAGTACGTTCCGATAATAAAATAGATATAAGCCTGCAAAAAACAGGCTTTAGAGCTATAGAGCCTAATGCAGCTACGGTGTTAAGAATGTTAAAAGCAGAGGGAGGCTTTATACCACTTCACGATAAATCTTCCCCAGAAGCAATTAAAGAATTATTGCAATTAAGTAAAAAGAATTTTAAAAAAGCAATAGGAACGTTATATAAACAACGCAAAATTGAAATTGAATCAGACGGTATAAGTCTTATTGAAAAGTAATAATTAATATAGCTGTTGTTGTTTTATTTTAATAATCAAACAACTTTATTAGAATAGTTACAAAACAACTTATAGTATTTTATTAAAAAACCAATGTATCTATTATATTTGCACAAATTTTAGATACTTAAATTAAAGGATAAATAATGGCAAATTATTTTAATACACTATCACTTAGAGATCAATTAACTCAATTGGGTAAATGTAGATTTATGGATTCTTCAGAATTTTCTGAAGGAGTAAAAGCATTACTAGGTAAGAAAATTGTAATTGTTGGTTGTGGAGCTCAAGGGTTAAACCAAGGATTGAATATGAAAGATTCTGGTTTAGATATATCCTATGCATTACGTGATGCTGCTATTGCAGAAAAACGTCAATCATATATTAACGCTTCAGAAAATGGATTTGTAGTAGGAACGTATCAAGAATTAATTCCTATTGCAGATGTGGTTATTAACTTAACACCAGATAAACAACATACGGCGGTAGTAAAAGCCGTTATGCCATTAATGAAAAAAGGAGCTACGCTAACATATTCTCACGGTTTTAATATTGTAGAAGAAGGAATGCAAATTCGTGAGGACTTAACGGTAATTATGGTAGCCCCAAAAAGCCCAGGTTCAGAAGTACGAGAAGAATACAAAAGAGGATTTGGTGTTCCTACATTAATAGCGGTACATGAAGAAAATGATCCAGAAGGTAGAGGATGGGCAGAAGCAAAAGCTTATGCTGTAGCTACAGGAGGAGATAGAGCAGGAGTATTAGAATCTTCTTTTATTGCAGAGGTAAAATCGGATTTAATGGGAGAGCAAACTATTCTTTGTGGATTGTTACAAACAGGATCCATCCTTTGTTTTGATAAAATGGTTGCCGAAGGAATCGATGCAGGTTATGCTTCAAAATTAATTCAATACGGGTGGGAAACTATTACCGAAGGATTAAAGTATGGAGGTATTACTAACATGATGGATCGTTTAAGCAACGTAGCAAAAATTAAAGCTTTCGAATTATCGGAAGAATTAAAAGATATTATGCGTCCGTTATTTAATAAGCATATGGACGATATTATTTCAGGACACTTCTCTAAGACAATGATAGAGGATTGGAATAATGACGATAAAAACTTATTAACTTGGAGAGCAGCTACTGGCGAAACTAATTTTGAGAAAACTCCAGCAGGAGATGTAGAAATTACAGAGCAAGAATTTTATGATAATGGAGTACTTATGGTAGCTATGGTTCGTGCAGGTGTAGAATTAGCTTTTGAAGCTATGACCGAGGCAGGAATTATTGAAGAGTCTGCTTATTACGAGTCGTTACATGAAACACCATTAATAGCTAATACTATTGCACGTAAAAAATTATTTGAAATGAATAGAGTAATTTCTGATACAGCAGAATACGGATGTTACCTATTTGACCATGCATGTAAACCTCTTATTAAAGATTTCGTAAACAAGCAATCGGTTAATGTAATAGGAAAACCCTATGCAAAAGATAATGGAGAAGGAGTAAGCAATGCAAAATTAATTGAAGTTAATAACGCATTACGTTACCATCCAATTGAAATTATTGGAGAAGAATTAAGAGATGCAATGACGGCAATGAAGCCAATTGTATAATTCTTTTTATTATAAAAAAAGAAGCCCAATTGTATATACAATTGGGCTTTTTGTATTTTTACAGTTAAAGCATTATTTATTTTGAAGAAATATATACTATTAAGTGTCTTGTGTTTATTAGGGATTTTTACAACCTTTGGAAATAATAGTTTGTTAACTAATAACTTTTTTATAAAAGGAACTTTTGAAAAAGAAGGGGTTAGTTTTGTGTATTCGGGTGTTGTAAAATTTAATACTTCTACAAGCTCTAACTATACATCGGATTTAGATTTTAATTTTTATCTGGCTTCATTTTATATAGAAGAGATTACCTATAAAGGGTTGAAGTATAGGAACCACGAATTATTTGGATATACATTTCCAAAAGAAATGCTTTCCAGAATAAATATAGATGGAATAGTTAATTATAAAAATGCGACAACAACATTAACTGTAGATTTAAGTTCTTTCGATAAAACCAAATTTTCACTTTCTCCTGCGCAAATTTCTATTCTAAAAAAAGAAACGGCTAATCCAGAGGTAGATTTTGAAAGAGGTTTAGAAATTCGCTTAAAGTTAGTAGAAACAAACAATATTGAATTTCCAATAAATACTACTTTAATTTCAAATATTAAAAAGGCAATAAAGAATAATAAAGTTCAAAAGACAGAAGAAGAAAGAGAAAAGGAATATTTACGATTATTAACAGAAGGTAATATTCTATTGAACGAAAATAATTATAAAGAGTCGCTAAAGTCATATAGCATTGCTAAAAATTATACCGCTGATATTAAAAATATTACAGCAAAAATTAACACAGTAGAAGGGTTTATAACTAGAAATAGAACTCAAAGGACAAGACCTGTAAGACCTACCATAGAAAGAATTAACCCTATAACGGATTTTAAATCTGCTAAAGATCAAAAAAAGTATTCGGAGTTAGAAGCTAAAGTCAATAGTTTTTTAACAAAAAATGAATATGCTAAAGCAATAGAAAGCCTTAATGAAGCAAAAAAATATACTACAAATATAAAAAGTATTGATGCTAGGTTAGCAACTATCCAAAAGTTTGCACCAAAAACAGAATCTATTGCAACAAAAATAAAAGGGGAAAAGGTTAAAAGAAAAAAATTGAAGAAAAAAAGGAATTCAGAAATTGTTAGTGATTCGGAAAGCTCCTCTTTTAATAGAACTAAAACAATAATAGCGAATAAAGTTGATAGAAAATTATCCTACGGAGAGCTTCTTAAAAAGGGAAGCCAGAGTTTGGGTAATAAACAATATATTAAATCAAAAGTTTATTTTGAAGCGGCTAGAGAAAAAGCAATTAATAAAGAAACGGTAGATAAAATATTAGTTTCTGTTAATAGATTGATAGAAAACCAATCTGAATCAATACCATCTAAAGAAGTATTTAATGATGATTCTGTTTTAGCAAGTAATAGTGATTTACCAAAGGAACAGAAAAGTTCAAAAGCAATAAATTCTGATTTAGCAGAAAAAGCAGAAATTTTAAAAGCTCAATTTGGAGAAGGAGATTATAGAAAAGGGTTTATAAAGTATAAACGAGACGAACAAGCTGTAGTAGATGCTTTTGATAAAATAATAATACCCTATGGCAAATATGAAATATTGAGATATCGAGCAGGTTTCGCAAATATTAAAATGAAAGATGATGTGGCTTTAAAAACCATAGAATGTATAGGTAAGAACGATGAATACTCTTGGTCTGCAAGGATTTTTCAAAATCCATGGATAGAGACAGTAGTAGATGAAAAAGGAGCTTTTGTAGATGAATTAACAAAACGAGTAGAGATATATGTGGTAGATAATGTAAGTCTATTGCCATATGATGAAGTTCCCCAGCGTATTAGAGATAGCTATAAAGACCCTAATATACATGCTGGGACCGAATTTGTATCTGCATTTCATTTATGGGAACATGAAAATGCGAAGCGCCCAGATATTATTGCGCGAAGAAAGCAAATACAAGATTTTAAAGATGCTTCTAAAGCGGAAGCTTATGCTGGAGCCGATAAGTGCAAAGAAGAAGTAGCAATATCTATAGAAGAAGTTTATGCGTACTACAAGCAATTAGGTTACGAAATTATTGTGAAATATTAAATAATTACTTAACCCCCAATAGCGATCATACTTCTATTATTAGAATGTAAATTACTATCAGAAAGTTTTTCGTAAGTATCCATTCCACCTCTAGCTTTTTTCTTTAGAGAAATAGCTAGTTTTATTTGAGGGAGAATATCTATTCCGTTTCTGAAATCTTGTAGTAAAGAAGTTTCATTAGCAGAAAACAAACAATTTTTCAATTTTCCGTCCGCAGTTAGTCTGATGCGATTACAACTATCGCAAAAGGGATTAGTTACGGAACTAATTATAGCAAAGCTTCCTTTATGTCCTTTAATACTGTAATTTCTTGAAGTATCGTTGGCCTTATCCTTTTCACGAATAAGAGTGTTGCTTCCAAAATAGGCACTTACTTTTTTTAAGATAACCTCTTCAGTAACTAATTTTTCAGTATTCCACTCATTACCATCAAAAGGCATAAACTCAATAAAACGGACTTTGTAATTATTCTGTTGAGTTAATGCTACAAAATCGTTAATTTCACTATCGTTAGTGCCTTTAATTAATACGATATTCAATTTAACTATAGTAGTGTGTAACTTTAAGCTTTCTATGGCTTTCCATACCGTATCAAAATAATTTCTACGGGTAATTTGTTGGTTTTTTTCAGCGTTAAGCGAATCAATACTTATGGTAATATTGGTAATATTTAGTTCAAGTAATAGTGGTAAATAGCGTTCCAATAAAATACCATTAGTGGTAATAGCAATTTCAATATTAAGGGTTGCAAGTTGTCTTATTATAGCTTCAAAATCTTTTCGAACAAAAGGCTCGCCACCAGTTAATCTAATTTTAGTAACACCATGGGTTACAAATAACTTGGCAATTTCAAAAATTTCGTTAGCAGTCATTATATGTGCCTTTGGCGATAAAGGAATTCCTTGCGCAGGCATACAATAGGAGCAACGTAAATTACATTTTTCAGTTAGAGAAATTCGCAAATAGGTATGCTTTCGCTGAAATTGATCGATTAATATGTTGGGAGTAATATCCATTAATGTTGTTCGCCTTTTCGCATTTTAAAAACATGTAAAATAGCAGGAAATATAGCCTGCATAGATTCTTTAGCGCCGTTAGTAGAGCCTGGCAATGCTAAAACTACAGTATTGCCAATAAAACCAGCAATACTGCGGGAAAGCATAGCATATGGCATACGGTTTTGTCCATAATTTCGTATAGTTTCTTCTATACCAGGGATAGATTGTTCTATTAATGGGGCTAAAGCTTCTGGAGTAACGTCTCTAGGAGAAAGCCCTGTTCCACCAGTAAAAATAATAAGGTCGTTAGAGTCTACTAATTGTTTTGTTTTGGATTGAATTTGTTCAATTTCGTCTGGAATAATACTATATTCATTAATGCTAACATCATGAGTTTTTAAATTTTCAATAATAGCTTTCCCAGCACGGTCTTCTTTATGTCCAGCACTAATAGAATCTGAACATACAATTATGGAAGCCTTTAATCCTTTGCCAGAATCTTTATAATGAGATTTACCTCCTTTTTTCTCTAGCAGTTTTATGTTTGAAATTTCTATATTTTTGTCTACAGGTTTCAACATATCGTACATAGTAATGGCAACTACGGAAGCAGCATGCATAGCTTCCACCTCGACACCTGTTTTGTAAAGCGTTTTAATCGTAACTTTTATATGAATTAAAAGGTTTTCTATTTCATACTCTATACTTGTAAATTCAATAGGCAAAGGGTGGCAATCGGGAATCATATCGCTAGTACGCTTAGCAGCGAATAATCCAGCAGTTTTAGCCATTTCAAAAACATCTCCTTTAGGAATTTGTTTTGTAAGTATAGCTTCTACAGTTTTAGGGCTTCCAACGTTAAGTGTTGCTTGTGCTATTGCCGTCCTAAGCGTGTTATTTTTATGGGTAATATCTACCATTTTTGGTTGTTTATTATAGAATAGTAAAAAGTATTTATGGTGTTTAAAATAGGGGTCAATTTTATTTAGAAAATTAAATATAAATATTCCTATTCTAAAAAAGACTATTTGTTTACTTTCCAAACATGCGTTTCGTCTTCAAAAATTTCTTTCCCAAACACAGGCGCTTCAAGTTTAATACGCTCCACTAGGTATTCTATAGCCTCAAAAACTACTTTTCTATGGGGTGCAGATACAAATACAAAAAGGCAAATTTCTCCAGCTTCGACATTTCCAATACTGTGATAAATATGTGAACAGGTAAGGTCAAATTTTTCAAATGCGGCTTCTCTAATTTCATGGAATTTTTGATTAGCCATATCTTCGTACGCAGAGTATTCAATAGCAGTAACGGTTTTACCATTAATAGTATCGGCACGTACTTGCCCTAAAAAAATAGTATGCGCCCCAATACTGGTTTTAGATTGATGTTTTTTAATGGATTCTCCTATAAAATCGGAACTTATTGCTCCTTGTCTAAATACGTTTTTCATTTTATATAAATCTTATTTGCCTAATACTTTTTATCTCGTTTTAAAGGTTCAATTTACTCTTAACCTCCAGCAAAAGGAGGAAGTAAAGCGATTTCACTATCACTATTTATTATGGTTTCTTTAGAGGTAATTTGTTTATTGTATGCTATTTGGTATTCTAAGTTATTTAGTATAGCGTGTTTTTTTATTAGCTTTTTTTGAAGTTGGTTAATGGAAATTGAGGTATCTAAAATCAATTCTTCGCTAGTAGTTTTAATTTGTTCGGCAATTAAGCCAAAGTATAGAATGTTTAATTTCATAATGAGATTAATTTTAGTTGCTCTGGAGTGTTTACGTTAGTAAGTTGCCTATGGAACTCAACAGGAACATCAATATAATTAACGTTAAGGTCTTTTAAGACTTCCATTACACGTAATTGATTTTTTTTTAAATGATTATTAAAAATAGCTTTGCAACGATTATGGTATATCGATGTTAAAGGCATTTTTTTTTGGTTTACCATACAAACAGTAGCATCGTAATTAGGGTTGAAATGCTCTCTTAGCCAATGCAAAAAGCTAGATTCGAGTAAAGGAACATCACAACTTAGAATTAAATTCCAACTGGTTTTTGAATGTGTTAATGCAGAAGTAATACCACTTACGGGTCCTTTATTAATGGCAATATCTTTAACGCATTCGTAGTTTAAAAGGTTGTGAGCTTTTTTAGAACTAACTAAAATAGTTTTATTTGAAGTAGCTAAAGAGGCCTTTAAAATATAGCTAATAAAAGAGTGGCCTTGCCAAGACTGTAAAGCTTTATCAGCACCCATTCTAGTGCTATTTCCTCCTGTTAATATGTATGTAGTCAGATCTATTTGTTTAATAATTTATAGGAGGATGTTTATTTGTTGAAGGTTTCAATTTCAGATTTCATAAATTCCCAACAACGAAGTTTCATTTCTTCAAACTGAATCATTTTGTGTTTTCCATAAGCGGTAATTTGAGTGCCACCACCATTGGAGCCTCCAGTAGATTTTATAACAACAGGTTCGGGGGCCGATTTATTAATAGCATCAATTAAATTCCATGCTTTTTTGTATGACATTTTTAAGCTTTTAGCAGCTTTAGAAAGAGAACCTTCTTTTTCTATGGCACACAATAGACGCAACCTACCTTCTCCTAAGAAAATCCCTTGATTATTTTCTATCCAAATTCGACTTTTAATTTGAAACATACACTTCGTTATGTATGCAAAGATATAACGAAATATGACTTTATCCTTTAATTAAGATTTAAAAAATAAAAATAATAGTGTTGCTTTTAAATTTAGATAAGTTAACTACTAGAGTGTTAGAGGGTAGCTTATTTGCCGTTTTCAATAATAACACTTAGAGGAGAAAGATTTTGTATTAATTGTCTCAAATTAGTTTTTGTTTTTTAACATATAAACTTTTGAAAAAAAAAGGACAATTATAAATATTGGAAAAATGACTATTAGGACAAAAACGGGAAATGCAGGGACTTGGTAATCCCTAAATTTTGAAGAAGTCTCTAAATCATCAGATTTAGAAAATGCACGCTTACGCCTTTGAGACTCCTGTAGTTTTTAATAATTGAGGTTTAATTTTGTTGTAAAAAAGCTCCTTCTTTAAATCTGAATTATGCATTAGGATTTAAAATTTTTGTTTGAGTTCGAGTATTTTGATTTAATAGTTTTCCTTTATGGTTAATTTTTCAATGAAATATTCAGACAATAAAGTTACCTTTTGGGAGGTATGAGTTTAATGAAAAGATTTCTAGCTCAAACAGGTATCAGACCTTATATGCCAGAATTAGCTTTACCATAGCCAAAATCAAATTGCGGATATTCTTCAGACCATATCATTTAGATATGTTGATTGCTTATTATTTGATGAGTTTGTTTAAATATTTTGTCCTTAATGATAATAAAACGACTACACTGAAAAAGGCTAAAAGCCTATTACTTTGCATTAGAACATGGTAAGTAAACATGCTAATAGAAAGGTGTTGAAGATTACTTTGCCTGTAGAAAAAGGAATTGGATGGATGGGCTTTTTTCTAAAATTAATAATCTAAGTCCATTTTTTAGATATCCTAATGCATAATTTAAGTTAAAAGTTTACGCTAGTATTTAAAGTAAATATATATACGTAATCAATAGCGTCCTAAATAATTTTTTGGATTAGAATGTTTCTTGATTTTACTGGTTTTACAAGGTTTTTTTAGAATTTTCAGAACAGAACCCCTTGATATGTATCCTCAGGAGGTTTATCTATTTTTTCAAAAGGACTAT
>CALLUJ010000009.1 GCA_938011245.1 uncultured Aquimarina sp.
GGTTAATAGAGTAATCAGTAATTCAAAGAAAATGCTCTTAGGCATTCATCACAATGTAATTAATGAAAAGTATATTCAAAATTATTTCAACGAGTTTTGTTATAAATTCAATAGAAGATATTTTGGAAACCTTTTACATGATAGGTTGGTTGTTGCTGCTATAACTAACACCTGGGATTAATTGCGGATAGTCATATTCTTTATTTTAAAAGACACTATATTACTTTACAAAGTAAAAGAGTTAGCGCAAGAAAAACATTAAACTTTTGAAAAATGCTAAAATCAATAATTTATATTCTAAATATGCTCGCTCATTAATGCAATAAGCGTATTAGCATCTTGTTCTCCGTTTTGACGCCAAACCATTTCTCCATTTTTATAAATCATTAAGGTAGGTACTCCATTTACACGAAGTGCATTAGCTAATTCTTCATTTTTATCTACATTAATTTTAATTACCTTTCCTTTATCTCCAATAGCTGCTGCAACATCTCGAAGCACAGGATTCATAGCTTTAGACATTTCACTCCAATCGGTAAAAAAATCTAAAAGTACAGGTTTTGTAATATCTATTAATTCTCCAAATTTAGACATGGCCACTTAATTCTAAATGAAATTTGTACTTATAAAGTACTTTTCTACAATATTAAATACATTGTAACTTATACAATAAAAAATTGTTTTTAGCTGTAATATATTCATAAACAATATATGAATAACGTAATTATTCATATAATTATATAAATATAATATTTTATATAAGAAACTTCAAAAATTGACCTTCTAAAGATTTTTTAGAGTAAGAATTAATTTACTTTTCCATTAATATACAATTCTAGTAACTTTAACTTAAATAACAAATCGTATTTTGCTTGGTTTAGCTGCAGCTTTCGATTTTGTAGCCTAATTTGTGCTTGTGTAAAGTCTAAAGAATTACTAATTCCAACTTCAAATCTGTTTTTTGCATATTCGTATGCTTGTTTACTAGCTAAAACTGCTTTTTTTGATGCTTCAAAGGCTTTATTACTAGCCTTAGCATCTAAGTATGCCTGATAAACGTCTTGCGTAATTCTTTGTTCTGTTTGTAACAATTGATATTCGCTACGCAATTTACTTACTTTAGACTGCTTTACTGAATTTCTATTCCGTAAGCCATTAAAAAGCGGCACATCTAACGAAAATCCATAATTAAATCCATAGTTATTGTCTAACTGAGTAAAAAAACTTTCATTAGACCGTCCTAGTTCACTAGTTGTAAAATTTGCAAATGCAGAGATTGAAGGGTATAAATTTCCCTTATTAATTTTTATTTGTTGATCTGCTAGCACAATATTTTGTTCTGCTAACTTTACTTCATTTCGCGTACTAAGCACTTCACTTAAAAGGCTTTTTATTGGCTTTTCTATAACCGCTAATTCGCTAAAAGTAGCGTTAATTTTTTTTACTTCAAATACAGTATCAAATTCAAGATTCAACAGTTGTTTTAATCCTGTTTTAGAAATTAACACACTATTTTCTGCATTGGCAATATTCTGTAAATCGGTAGCCGACGTAGCTTCTAATTCTAAAATATCTCCTTTGGGTAAATTTCCTGCATCAATAAGTTTTTGAGTTCTATTTATTTGTTCTACCGTTAATAAATGTTGTGTTTTTAAGACTTCTAAATTTTCTTGTTGAAGTACTACTTGTAAATAGCTATTAGCAATTCGTAAACGAATGTTATCTTTTGTTGTATTGATATTGTATTGATTTGCTATTTTTTGAAGCTTTGCTTGTTGTAATCTGTAGTAATTTTGAAATCCAGAAAAAACAGGAACACTAGCACTTAACGAATAGTTTGAATTTCGCACTGTTGTTCTTTCATTGGTATTAGTAATCGGATTTCTACTTAATCCACTATTCCACGTATTTCGTGCTCTTGCATTAATATTAGGAGTATAAGAGCCATAAGCATTTTTTATAGCTATACTAGCATCTTGCAAACTTAACTCTTGTTGTTTAACCTGCAAGTTGTTAATTACTGCATATTCCATACAGTCTTCTAAAGACCATACTTTTGAGGTTTGTTGTGCCTTGGAAATTAAGGTAATTCCTATGATTAGTAATAAACTAATTTTTTTCATGATAATACTCTTTGTGTTATTGGAGAACTTTTTAAACACTTTTTTAGTTATAAATAACCTTCAAAAAATATTAATTACACTATGATTAATGTTTACTTCCATGTCCTTTTTCACCTTTTTTAGTTTCCGGTTTTCCTAGTGCATTCCAAACTTTTATATTATCGTTTTCAGAAATTCCTTTCTTTACTTCTACTTTAATTCCATTACTAATACCCAACTCTATCTCTCTTTTTTCAAATTCTTGTTCTCCTACAGCTACTTCTACATAAGGTTGTTTAGTCTTTCTATCATACTGAAGTAACGACTCTTTAAGTGTTAAAACATCTATAACCTCATCCAAAATAATAGAAGCATTAGCACTTAAGCCTGCTCGGATTTCGTCTGTGTTTTTTATACTCAATTTAGATTCTATATCAAATTGTACCGCTCCATTAGCCATTGCTCCTTTAGGTGCTATATAATCTAGTTTTGTTTCGTATTGTTTATTGGGCATTGCTCCTATAGTAATTTTTATAGGCATCCCTTCTTTTATTTTTCCTACTTCGCTTTCATCTACTTTTCCTTTAAATATCATTTTAGAGGTATCTGCTAAAGAAGCTACTAAAGTCCCTGCATTAAAGCTATTTGTTTGCACTACTTGATTTCCTTCTTTTAGCGGCACATCTAATACAATACCACTAATGGTAGATTTAATTACCGTTTGTGCCAAGTTTCCTAATCCTTTGGTTGTCCCTGTTTTTACAATTTGAAAATTTTCGTTTGCAGATCGGTAGGATTGTTCTGCTCTTTCGAATTGAGCTTTAGTATTATCAAAATCGTTAGCTGATATTACTCCTTGATTAAATAATTGTTTCTGACGCTCGTATATTTTTTTCTGATTATTTAACTCTATTTTTGCTTGCGCTACTCCATTTCTAGAAGATTGCACGTTTTGTATATTAGGTACTACTTTAATTTGGGCTATGGGGTCTCCTAACTTTATTTTATCCCCAGCTTTTACAAAAATCTTATCTACAATTCCCGAAATATTAGGTCTAATAGCAACCTCTTCTTCTGGAATAATGCTTCCCGTAGCAACGGTACTTAATGTAACATTTCCTATTACTCCCTGCTTAGTAGCAAACTCTACATCTTTTTTTTGATTCCTTTTCCAAAAGAAAAATAACCCTACTCCAAAGGCAAGGACAATTATCGTTAGAATAACAATAGTTCTAGTATATTTCATTTTTTATATAATTGACTTTATTTTTTATTCTGTACGTAACGCCTCAATAGGCTTAATTTTAAGTGCTGTTTGTGCTGGAATAAGCCCTGCTAATAGTCCACATATTATTAAAATAACTAAAGCTATTGCAATGGTTAGTATATCTACACTTGGGTTTACTAACAAGCCTTCTTCTCCTGTTTGGTTATCCAAAAAGTAATTTACTAAAAAGGAAACAAACGCTGCAAAAGCTACTCCTGCCATTCCTGAAACTATAGTTAAAAATAACGACTCTAATAAAATTTGTTTCCGAATATTTCCTGGGGTAGCTCCTAAAGCTCTACGTACTCCTATCTCTTTAGTTCGCTCTTTAATTACAATTAGCATAATATTACTTACCCCTATTATTCCCGATGCTAAAATTAGGATGCCTACAAAATAGGATACTATTTTTAAGGTTAAAAATAACATCGAAAATTTAGAGAAAAATTTATTTAAATCGGAATGACCAATAGCCCTATCGTCTTTTGGATGGATCTTATGTCTTTTTCGTAATAATGCAAAAATATCTTCTTTAATTTCGGAAATAGATTGGTTTTTATTTGCTGTAATAAAAAAGTATCTAACGCGATCTGCTTTATTAAATACTTGAGAAAATGTTGTAAAAGGAATATGGATATTTTTTTGAGCATCAATACTTTTTTTACCTCTCATGGATTCGTCTTTATAAACTCCAACCACTTTAAAATTAACGCCTTGAATTTTAATATTACTTCCTATTACTTTATCTCGGTCTTCTTTATCGTATAGTTCTTCTACGATTGCCCAACCTATAATTGCTATTTTTCGTTTATCGTCTATATCTTTTTGGTTAATAAATCTTCCTTGCTCTATTTTTAAAGATTTTTGTAATAAAATTTCTGGAAAATCTGCTTCTACCGAAAAAGACCCCGTATTCAATTTGTGAACTATAACATTAGAAGCCCCCCAACCTCCAAGTCTATTCCTTGGTGACACAATATCTAAACCTTTAATATTACGCTTTATAGCTTCTGCATCTTCCAGCTTAAAACTGTATTTTCTGTTTTTAGGTAATCCTTTATATTCTTTTGAAACACCTTGAGCCCATACAAAAATAGAATTGGTGGATATTCCTTCAAATTTTTTATTAACTCCGTTTTGAAAGCCTTGGGAGGCGGAAAGCAATAGTATTAAAATGAAAATTCCCCAGAACACTCCAAAAGCAGTAATTATTGTTCTAAATCCATTGGAGGTAATAGACTCTAAAATTTCTTTCCACAAATCTTTATTAAACATGCTATTCATCTCGTAAAGCTATTATGGGTTTAATTTTTGAAGCCTTACGAGCAGGAATATAGCCTGCAAATGCACCTGCAATAATAAGCATCAAAACTGTAATTACAGCTACACTAAATTCTACTTTAGGATTTATAATAAAATCGTTTTCAATACGAGGACCTACAATTTCTAAAAGAGTTAATGCGACAAATAATCCTACAAAACCAGATGTTGTAGTTATAAAAATAGATTCGTGCAATATCATTGCAACTATGCTTTTAGGTTGAGCGCCTAAGGCTTTGCGAATTCCTATTTCTTTAGTGCGTTCTTTTACTATAATAATCATAATATTACTAACACCTACAATACCCGAAAGCAAGGTTAAAATCCCAATCCCCCAAAAGAAAATCTTCATTCCAGTATTCATTAAATAAATATCTTTACCTCCTTTTAAAGCGTTATAAAACCTAATGGCTCTATCGTCTTCCGGATGAATATTATGCGATTTTTTAAGGTTGGCAATTACCATTTCTCCAAATTGATTTGATTTTGCTAAAGCTTTATCATAATCTTCATCTGGGTTTATAGTAAACTGAAAACTTCCAGCATTATTCGTATTGTCATAAAGCTGCACCATCGTAGAATGAGGCGTAAACATATAGGTATCTTCTCTTTCCCCTCCATTATCTTCGGTTACTCCAATTACAGTATATTTTACGTCATTAATCGTAATTCTTTTCCCTATAGCTTTATCGTGTTTTCCTTTAAATAAATCGGCCACAATTCTTGTTCCTAGGACTACTACTTTTGCTTTTTCTATTAAATCTTTTTCCGATAGATATCTTCCTGCAATTAAATACGCATTTTCTAATTGCATATGGTCCGGCATTACTCCAAAAAGAATATACACTCCATTTTTATCTTCAAAACTGGTTTGTGCATTATATCTTTTAAAATTTGCCGTTTGGTACTGTATATCATCTTCAAAACTACTTGTAATATTATTATAGTCTTTAATATTCAATTTTATTTTTCTATTAGGGTTTAAGCCGTTATACTCTTTCCCTGTAAAACGCCCTGCAAAGTATAGTTTAGTAGGGATATCCCCTTCAAACTGCTTTTTAGTCCCTCTTTTTAAACCTTCTGCAACTCCTAGTAAAATAATTAATATGAAAATACCCGAACTTACGGAAAGTCCTGTAAGCACAGTTCTAAGTGGATTTTTAGCAATGGTTTCAAATATTTCTTGCCAACGCTCTATATTAAACATATAAAGATGCTTTTTTAGGCTCTATACGTGTATCGTCTATAATAACTCCGTCTTTGAGGTTTACGATTCTTTTAGTCATTTCTGCTATATCTGGTTCGTGTGTTACAATTAAAATAGTTTTCCCTTCATCGTTAATTTTTTGAATTAATTCCATTACTTCATAAGAGGTTTTAGTATCTAAGGCACCTGTAGGCTCATCTGCCAATAATACTTTAGGATCTGAAGCTAAAGCACGAGCTATAGCTACACGCTGTTTTTGTCCTCCAGAAAGTTCATTAGGTAAATGTCCCGACCACTTAGCTAAGCCTACTTTTTCTAAATAATACATAGAACGCTCAAAACGTTCTTTTCTATTTACGCCTTGATAATACAAAGGCAAAGAAACATTATCTAATGCGGACTTGTAATTAATTAGATTAAACGATTGGAAAATAAACCCCAAAAACTTATTACGATATTGAGCAGCAACTTTTTCGTTGAGATTTCTAATTAAAGTTCCGTCAAGTGTATATGTTCCCTGATCTGCTTCATCTAAAATACCTAAAATATTAAGCAACGTGGATTTACCAGAACCAGATGATCCCATTATAGAAACTAATTCCCCTTCTTTTACTTCAAAATTAATTCCTTTTAAAACGTGAAGGGAATTCTCTCCCATTTGATACGACTTGTGAAGGTCTTGAATTTTGATCATACTTAGGATATTGTGTGTGCAACAAATATAGTTTTCTATAAGTAAGCTGAATCTTTAAAAAATTATTCAGTATTGAGTCAAATTTATTTATATAACTTTAATTGCACGAAATAGTGACAATAATTTATATAAACTTTAAGATATGTGAATAAAAACAGGTGTTTTATGTATTATCAATCTTCAATCGTTTTCTATAAAAAAAAGATTTATTACTCAAAACAGTCGAGTATTGTACTTAAAAAGAAGTCCAATCTAATATCTAATTTTTGAATATTAGATTATTTTTTATTATTTCGATATACTAAGTACCCAACCAAACCGACTAAAATATATGGGATTGCCATTAAATAAGTAATTCCATTATTAATGCCCTTTGCCATACCTCCGCCTCCTTCACTTTCCAACACAGCACGACACATAGCACATTGCGAAAAAACACTTAACTTATGGAATAGAAAAAACAATATGATTATTATACTTTTTTTCATTATTACTAAGATTATACTGGATAATAAGGAGAAATCATAACATACACTACAACTCCCGAGACTGCTACATAGAGCCATAAAGGAAATGTAATTTTAGCTATTTTTTTATGCCGCTCAAAATCTTGATTTATTGCTCTGGCATACGTAAACAATACAAACGGAATTACTACAATGGATAATAAAATATGAGTTAATAACAAAAAGTAATACATATAGGCAACCCCTCCTAAAGCAGCCCTTTCTACTTCGGAAACCACCCCATCATAGTTTGTATCTCCAAATTTTGTAGCATCCGCTGTAGCATGGTAGGCTACATATAATATCAAAAATAATACTGAAAATATCATAGCCGTTTTAATAAACTTTTCATGAAGCCTTCTATTCCCTTTTTTAATCTGTACCACTGCTAATACTAATAATACAGCGGTAACTGCATTAATTGTCGCATAAATTGGAGGTAAAAAGCCTAAACGTTCTACTCCTGGAATACGAACTTTAAATAACAAAGCTACAGCAATGGGGATAATTACCGATAAAACTATAATTAACTTATTTTGTTTAGTGCCTACTACCGCCATCTTCTTTTAGTAATTTTTGTATGTCCTGCATTAAAATGCTAATCTGTTCTTCTTCTCCGTTACTCGCTATTTTTTCTTCCAAACTTACTGTTCCTCGGTAATAAATAATTGGATTTCCAAACTGGTCGTACCTAGATCGTAAATAACCTTGTTTATCTATCAAGGCAAAATAACCTGAATGCTCAAAACCTCCCGGGACTCCTTCATTTTCTTCTGCAAATATATTAAACCCTTTACGAGCCAAGTTATAAACTTGTTCTTTATCCCCTGTTAAGAAATGCCAATTTGGATGCGTAACTTTATACCTTTCTGCATACTTCTTTAATCGAGTTGGGGTATCGTATTTTGGATTGATGCTAAACGAAGCAATTCCAAAATCGAGACGATCTTTAAATTTGTTTTGGACATTCACTAAATTTGAAGTCATTTTAGGACAAATAGTTGGACAACCTACAAAAAAGAAATCCACTACGGTTACCTTGCCTTTAAAATCATGATGAGTAATCACTAAACTATCTTGGTTCTGTAAAGCAAACTTAGGAAATTTTCGCTTTATGGCGTCCGTTTCTAAATAGGCTAAAATGGTATTAGTTTTAGGGTTAACAGCGCTTAGACGATCATTTTTTACTATCCCATTATCTTTTATTCGATCTACAATTTTTGGAATAGCATAAATTCCAAAGATTAATACAATAAACGAAACTCCTACATAAGAATACTTTTTCATATTATTCCAAAATTTGCGTTTTCAATTTGTTGTACTTCTTCAAAGCTAAGCGGTATTCTGCTAAAATTACTTTTACATCATCCTTCATCTTTCCATTAATTTCAGCTGGAGAAGAAGCATCATAACCATACAATTTTCCTTCGTCTTCATCGTCGTCTCTTCCTCTTAGTGCTTCATTTTTATCTATTATGAATACTTGGGATGTCGCCATTTTAGCATCTAATTTATAGGGAGAATTAAGGCTAGTAAAAAAAGACTGTATTTCCGTATTCGAACCATATACAAAATTCCATTTGTGCATATCGGTAAGCTTATCTAATTCATTAATTACCTTTTGTAATTCTTTTTCTTGTCCCTTAGACACAAGCATCAGCATTTGAAAATCGGAGAACTCATGAAAATAATTATATACTTTCTGGTTCAAATTAAACAAATTACCCTTGCTCTTTGCAACATTTTCGCCTAAAAAACCAACAATGGTAATTTTATCTTTTAATTGCAAAGAGTCGTTAGGCTTTATAAAGGCTTCTATATTTCCAATAGAAGTTTCTAAAACAGGCAATTTGGAAAAGTGATTTACTCCTGAAGCAAAAAACAAATATGCCACTAGTGGGAGTATAAAGAGTACTCCTAAAACAAAACCTTTTTTCATGCCACAAATTTACTAACCAAAGCTTAGTTTTCCTTTGTTTTTAGAATAAAAGATTCATTTGTATTATTTACGTTTAACTTCAAATTATGTAATTAGAGCTTTTCATTATGAAACAACTATATACCACAAATACTATTATAAATATATTTAAAACAAAAAAAACACCCTAAAAAGGGTGTTTTTTTGTTTTGTAAAACGTATGTACTTCTAAGTTTTTATGCTTTTTGATACATTACTTTTTTTACTGCCTTAATTACATCCTCGTTATTTGGTAACCATTCTGCCAATAGTGTTGGCGAGTATGGTGCTGGTGTATCGGCAGTATTAATTTTTATTACCGGTGCATCTAAATAATCGAAACAATTATGCTGTACTTGATATGTAATTTCTGAAGCAATATTTGCTAAAGGCCAAGCTTCTTCTAATATAATTAATCGGTTTGTTTTTTTAACCGATGTATAAATTGCTTCTAAATCTAATGGACGTACAGTACGTAAGTCAATTATTTCACAGGAAATACCTTCTGCTGCTAACTTATCGGCTGCTACATAAGCTTCTTTAATAATTTTTCCAAAAGAAACAATAGTTACATCGGTTCCTTCTCGCTTCGTTTCTGCTACTCCAATAGGGACAAGATATTCTCCATCTGGCACTTCTCCTTTATCTCCATACATTTGTTCACTCTCCATAAAAATTACAGGATCGTTATCTCGTATTGCTGCCTTAAGTAACCCTTTAGCATCGTATGGATTAGAAGGAACTATTACTTTTAATCCAGGTGTATTTGCAAACCAATTTTCAAAAGCCTGAGAGTGTGTTGCTCCTAACTGGCCAGCAGATGCTGTAGGTCCTCTAAAAACAATAGGACAGGGGAATTGCCCTCCAGACATTTGTCTAATTTTTGCTGCGTTATTAATAATTTGATCAATACCAACCAAAGAAAAGTTAAAAGTCATATACTCCACAATAGGTCGGTTTCCTAACATCGCACTTCCCACAGCAACTCCAGCAAAACCTAGCTCGGCAATAGGTGTATCTATAACACGCTTTGCTCCAAACTCGTCTAACATTCCTTTACTTGCCTTATATGCTCCATTATATTCTGCAACCTCTTCACCCATTAGGTAGATACTTTCGTCTCTACGCATTTCTTCAGACATTGCTTCACAAATAGCTTCTCTAAATTGTATTGTTCTCATCTATAAATTCATTTATTGATATTCACTAGTGAATTTGCTAACTTCACCTAATGCTCGAACAAAAATAGTAATTAAAAACCTTTTTAAAAGCGCATTGAAAAATAAAAAATATTATGCGTGCATAGTTTTTTGATGATATTTTTTATAACTTCGCTTAAGTTAAAAATGGAGTCGTTAATTTTTTATTAGATTTTGAAAAAAAACGCCTTTTTTAACCGAAATTGTCATTTACGAACCTCTAAATAATTTTATAACTGTGAAAATTTTAGTGTGTATTAGTCATGTTCCGGACACGACTTCAAAAATTAATTTTACCGATGGAGATACTCAATTCGACAAAAATGGTGTTTCTTTTATTATAAATCCTAACGATGAATTTGGATTAACTCGTGCTATGTGGTTTAAAGAAAAACAAGCTGCCTCTGTAGATATTATTACTGTAGGTGAAGCCGACGTAGAGCCCACTATGCGAAAATGCCTAGCTATTGGTGCCGATAACGCCATCCGAGTAAACTCCAAGCCTACAGACAGCTTTTTTGTAGCGAAACAAATTGCCGAAGTTGCTAAAAGTGGGAACTATGATTTAATTATTGCTGGAAGGGAATCTATTGATTATAATGGAGGTGTAGTGCCTGGTATGTTAGCAGGCTTGTTAGACATAAATTTCATTAACACTTGTATTAGCCTTGAAGTGGAGAATAGTACTGCAACCGCTATCCGAGAGATTGACGGTGGTAAAGAAACTTTAAAAACTTCACTACCCCTTGTTATTGCAGGTCAAAAAGGTTTAGTTGAAGAAAGTGATCTTCGTATTCCTAATATGAGAGGTATTATGATGGCTCGCAAAAAACCTTTAACCGTAGTTGAGGCTGTAAGTGCCGAAGCACAAACCAATGCCAAAAGTTTTTCTAAACCCGAAGCTAAAGGGAGTGTAACACTAGTAGATGCTAGTAATATCGATCAATTAATTGATTTATTACACAAAGAAGCCAAAGTAATTTAGTTTTTAATTTAAAGAAAAAAATCATGTCTATTTTAATATATGCCGAAAGTGAAAATGGTACATTAAAGAAAAGTGCTTTTGAAATTGCTTCTTATGCTAAAGGAGTAGCTGATGCTTTAAATACCAATGTAATTGCTGTAACTTTTAACACTTCTGAAAATGAAGCTTTAAAAAATTACGGTGTTTCAAAAACATTACAAGTAAATAATTCTTCTTTAGAAACATTTCAAGCCAAGGCTTATGCAAATATTATTGCAGAAATTGCAAAACAAGAAGGAACAAGTACTCTAATTTTAAGTTCTTCTGCAGATAGCAAATATTTAGCACCTCTTTTAGGTATTAATTTAGAGGCTGCTGTAGCATCTAATGTAGTTAATCTGCCTATTTCCACTAGCCCATTTGTAGTAAAAAGAACCGCATTTACTAATAAAGCATTTCAGGAAACGCAATTAGATACCGAAAATAAAATTATTTGTGTTTCCAGTAACGCTTATGGTTTACATGAAAACCCTACAGAAATGACTACTGAGGAATTCACTACAGATATATCTGTAGAAGGTATTGAAGTGGTTAGTGTAGATAAAGCCACAGATAAGGTAAGTATTGCCGATGCCGATATTGTAGTTTCTGGTGGCCGTGGACTTAAAGGCCCTGAAAACTGGCATCTTATTGAAGATTTAGCGGAAGTTTTAGGTGCTGCTACCGCTTGCTCTAAGCCTGTTAGTGATTTAGGTTGGAGGTCTCATGGAGAACATGTAGGACAAACAGGAAAACCTGTAGCCTCTAATTTATACATTGCTATAGGTATTTCTGGAGCCATACAACACCTTGCAGGAATAAACTCTAGTAAAGTGAAAGTCGTAATCAATACCGATCCCGAAGCTCCTTTCTTTAAAGCTGCCGACTATGGTATTGTTGGTGATGCTTTTGAGGTAGTTCCTGAGCTTATCACTAAACTTAAAGCCTTTAAAGCTACTAATTAACCCTCTTTTTCAAAGCAAAAAACCACATAAAGCTATGTTTTATGTGGTTTTTTGTTTATATATCAAAAAATTATGACGAATTTAGCACTCTTGAAGAGTTAATACGCATGAGTTTAGTACGTTTAAATATTAGAGGAATATCATATAGCCAAACCCAAAATGGTGCATATGCACTAATCCTAAGTGAAGTTGATGGTGAGCGAAAATTACCTATAGTAATTGGTGCTTTTGAAGCTCAATCTATTGCTATTGCTTTAGAGGAAGAGATTAATCCTCCTAGACCCCTTACACATGACTTGTTTAAGAACTTTGCAGATCGTTTTGATATTATTGTGAAACAAGTAATTATTCACAAATTAGTAGATGGTGTGTTTTATTCTAGTATTATTTGCGAACGCGATAAAATTGAAGAGATTATAGATGCTAGAACCAGTGATGCTATTGCTTTAGCTCTCCGTTTTAAGTCTCCTATTTTTACCTACAAAAACATTTTAGACCAAGCAGGGATATACCTTAATCAGCAAAATGAAGGAGAATTCAATGAAAATCAAGAATTAGAGGTTTACGAGGAAGAAAATGTGGAAACTAACGAGTTAGTAGCTGCTGTACAAGGCTATGATAATTTTAGCTTAGAAGAACTTCATCAACTATTAGAAAAAGCAGTAACCGATGAAGATTACGAAAAAGCTGCACAGCTAAGAGACGAGATTTCTAAAAGGAATTAAATATACACAAACTAAACACATAAACATGCACAAAATTAAACTATTAATTATTATCATTATTTCTAGTCTTCATTTAACTTCTTGTCTTTTTGCCACTAAAGCAATACAAGCCTCTAAAGCTAGAAAGGAATTTACCGAAGCAAACAATGCTATCCCTCCCGATTTTGGAAAAAAAGGTGAGGTTTTAGTAGGAATTTTAACAACAGTAAACAGTTACGATAAATACTTAAAAAGTGCTTTAAATAAAAAATATTTAGGTGAGCATATATTTTTAACAACAGAAGAGCTCGATTCCGACAGTAAATATAGTGACAAAACAAAATATCGATACCTTTTTAATGTAGAAAAAGGCAGTGGTAGTACTGCAACCTTTAGTAATGGATTGTCTAGTACGATCATTAAAAAAAGACAATTCATTTATGATCGATTAGAAGATAAAAAATACATTAGTGGAGCTGAATTTACATTTTTTGCAAAAGCCATGAAAGTTTATGCTGAAAACTTAGAATTAAAACGACAATCTAACAAATAAAATGAAAAATTACTTTTTATTAGCTCTAATAATAGGATTAAACATTCAATCTTTTGCTCAAACAAAAGTATTTAATAGAGACTTATACATTTTCAAAACATTTGATGATTTTGAGCAGAAAATCGAAAAAAAAATAGGAAAATTTTCAGAAGTTTTCAGTGAAGAATATAAGGATGATGAAATTTATTATCTGAGTTCTAAGCGAAAGAAAAAAAAATTAAATCTTTCTAGTATTTGGGGTTTTAGAATTGAAGATAAGATTTACAGAATAAAAAAGGGAGCCAAAATAAAACTGCTTAATACCGAAAATAATCTTTTTAGAGTTTATTACATTCTTAAAAAGACAGACAAAATTTTTTATTCTTTAGGCGCAATAGAATTAAGACTCACTTTTGCCAAAGCTAACCAGAATTATTCTTCAATTTACAAACAAGTAATCTACAAAAGGAGTGATAGAATAAAACTTTTTCGCTTTTCAGAAAATTTGAATTCTCCTATGAATGCATTAGAGGATATCAATAAAACAGATTCTAAATTCAAAAATCAATCATTTATAAAATGTATAAATACTGCTAAAGATAGATATGATAAAATTAAGATGTTTACAGATTTAAAAAAATGTATTAATGACTATTAAGCAAAAAGTTAACTTTCTTTATTTAACTTTTTTATTCTCCCTAACGTTATTTTCTCAGGAAAGTGAAACCATAAAAACATCACAAGTATTTTTATTTGAAAGTGCTGAAAACTTAATAAACAATAAAGGAGAATATGCAGGAGAATATGTAAGTTACTCTTGGTCAAATAAAATTTATGCCGAACTGAATCGAAAAAAAAATAAAATAAATCTCAATAAATATTGGGGATTCAAAATAGGACCCGTTTTTTTTAGAATGAATAACACGAAACCTAAAATTCCACTTCAAATTATTGGAATAAATGATAAGATATTTTATCTCAATGGGTATTTTTATTTAAATAAATTAGCACATAATCATGCATCATCAAGAAGCAATGATAATATTTTTTACTCCAATGCTCTTACAGAAGACATTAGACATATAGATAAAATTACCCATAAGGAAAAAGACAATATAGAATTGAAATCTTTATGTGATTGTATAAAAAAAGCAAAGAAAAGATACGGGGATCAGGCTAAATTTAATGGCAAATATAAGTGTATAAATTCCTTTCTTGAGACCCCCTCAAGTAAATTAGCGCAATGAAACAATACCTAGATTTAGTAAAACATGTTTTAGACAATGGAGCCGAAAAAGGGGATCGTACAGGTACGGGAACTAAAAGCGTTTTTGGCTATCAAATGCGCTTTGACCTATCGGAAGGCTTCCCTATGGTTACTACAAAAAAAGTTCACTTTAAATCTGTAGTGTACGAACTATTATGGTTTTTAAGAGGAGATACAAATATTAAATACCTTACCGACAACGGAGTACGTATATGGAATGAATGGGCAGACAAAAATGGAAATTTAGGCCCTGTCTATGGACACCAATGGCGTAACTGGAATAGCGAAGAAATTGATCAAATTTCAGAAATTATTGAGACCCTAAAAACAAATCCTAATAGTCGTAGAATGCTAGTTTCTGCTTGGAATCCCTCAGTAATGCCAGACACTTCCGTTCCTTTCTCTAAAAATGTAGCTAATAATAAAGCTGCGCTTCCTCCTTGTCATGCCTTTTTTCAATTTTATGTTGCCGATGGAAAATTGTCTTGTCAATTATATCAACGCAGTGCTGATATTTTTTTAGGAGTCCCATTTAATATTGCTTCTTATGCTTTATTAACCGAAATGATGGCGCAAGTTTGCGGATACCAACCTGGTGAGTTTATCCATACCTTTGGAGATGCCCATATTTATAATAATCATGTAGAACAGTTAAATATCCAATTGTCTCGTGAGCCTAAAGCTCTTCCTAAAATCAAACTAAACCCTAATAAGAAGAACTTATTTGAGTTTGATTTTGAAGACTTTGAATTAATTGGATACGAGCACCACCCTCATCTTAAGGGGAAGGTTTCTGTATAAAACAGCAGCCAAATATCAAACTTGAGACAGATCAATCTAATATATACTTTGGACTTATTTACACTAACAACACACACTAGGTTTAATGTTAAAAACTATTACAATTCCTTTATAGAATTGTTTACCATATCCTTTTGATAACCTATTTTGTAACCGTAATTTTGTTTTAATGAAAAATGCTGTACGTTTTGCTGTAATTGGAGGAGGTAGCTGGGGAACCGCTATTGTAAAAATGTTATGTGAAAATGTTACCGAGTTAAACTGGTATGTTCGCACTCCAGAAACTGTAGCTTATATAAAACATCACAAACACAACCCTAACTATTTAAGTTCTGTAGAATTACACAATAACCAAATTAATGTAAGCAGCGATATTAACGACATTGTTGCTAATTCAGATTACTTAATTTTTGTTATCCCTTCTGCTTTTCTACATTCGGAATTACAAAAGCTAACAGTGGATATTTCTGAAAAAATTATTTTTTCTGCCATAAAAGGTATTGTTCCTGAAAGCAGCCTTATTGTAGGTGAGCATTTTCATAAACACTATAATATTCCGTATAAAAACATTGGTGTAATTTCTGGACCTTGTCATGCAGAAGAAGTTGCCCTTGAAAAACTATCTTACCTTACTATAGCTTGTTGTGATAAAGACAAAGCATGTATGCTAGCTACACACCTAAAAAGTGATTATATTAATTGCAAGACAAGCGACGATATTATAGGTACCGAATATGCTGCTGTTTTAAAAAACATTTATTCTATTGCTGCTGGTATTGCTCATGGTCTAGGGTATGGCGATAATTTTCAGAGTGTATTGATGAGTAATGCAATTAGAGAAATGAAACGCTTTATAAAAAGGCGTCATAAAATGAAACGAAACATCAATAATTCCGCTTACTTAGGGGATTTGTTAGTTACTGGTTATTCTATTTTTTCTAGAAATAGAATGTTTGGAAACATGATAGGCAAAGGATATACGGTTAAAAGTGCTATAATGGAAATGAACATGATTGCTGAAGGCTATTATGCTACTAAAAGTGCTTTTAAACTAAACAACAACGAAACACGCACACCTATTATAGATGCTGTGTATGCTATTTTATATGAAAATAAAAACCCTAAAAAAGTTTTTAAAAAGCTAACCGAACAATTAGACTAACTCAAATATTTTCCCTGGAAGAGGGTTTATAACTTGTTGTAATTCTAAATTTAGTAACAAACTAGCTACTTTGTAAGTAGGTATATTACAAGCTATAGCAATCATATCCAAATGGGATTTTGGGTTTTTCTGTAAAAAAGCAATCACCTCTTGTTCTTCTATAGAAAAATCGAGAAATAGCTGAGGCTGTATCGTTTTTCTTTTTTTTATATCCGCATCCCAATTTAGAAGATACACCAAATCTGCCACACTTGTAATTACATGTGCCTGTTGTGTTTTAAGCAGCATATTACAACCTGTACTCATACTATCTGTAACTCTTCCTGGTAAAGCAAATACATCTCTATTGTATGAGTTTGCAATTTGAGCAGTTACTAAAGAACCTCCTTTATCTGCACTTTCAATAACAATAGTTGCTTGAGATATCCCTGCTATAATTCGGTTTCTTCTTAGAAAGTTTTGAGGTACAAATTTAGCATCGCTCCAAAAGTCGGTTATAAAACCTCCATGCTGCTCCATCGAATTCATATATTGTTTATGGGATTTCGGGTAAATTTGGTTGAAACCATGACCCAAACAAGCTATTGTTTGTAATTTATTTTTAAACGCTGCTTTATGGGCTGTAATATCTACACCATAAGCAAAACCAGAAATAATAACAGGATCGAAAGGCACTAAATCTGTAATTAATTGATTACAAAACTGCTTTCCATAACTTGATATCTTCCTAGTTCCAACAATACTAATTATTCGTTTATTTAATAAATTAATTTTCCCTGTACTAAAAAACGACACTGGACCATCTGTACATTGTTTAAGATATTCTGGATAATCTTTATCTAAATAAGTAGTACACTTAATAGCATTAACATCCATAAATCTCAATTCCTTTTCTACAGCTATTAAGTGTTTTTTCTCGTTTATAGACTGCACTTTAGCACCTCCTATACCTTCTACTTTTAAAAGGTTAGACTTTTTCTCCCTTAATACTCCATAAGCGCTACCTACTACAGAAATTAACTTTTTTATAGATTGGTCTCCCAAATTTGGCACATGTTGTAACACTAATAAGGCTTCTAAATTTGTCATATGCTAATTCAAAAAACATCAAATATACTGATTTACAGTATTTTAAACTTTTTTATTTTCCTAACTCTTCCTTATAAAAATCAAAAAACTGTTAATAAATCATTTTTAAAGTCCCCTAAATCAAAGTAGTTTTTTATAAATTTGCAATTATGACATTAACTGGATACATCTGCGAACTACTGTATAGATATAATTGTGTGGTTGTTCCTGAATTTGGAGCATTTATAACTAAACGCATTTCTGCTACATTATTAGAGGAAAATCAACTCTTTTATCCACCGCAAAAACGTATCTCTTTTAATCAACAAATTATTAATAACGACGGGCTTTTAGCTAATTATATAGCTAAATCCGAAGCTATTTCTTTTGAAAAAGCTACTTTAAAAATTCAATATTTTGTTCAAGAATTAAATATCGAACTTCAAAGAAATAAAAAAGCTTCACTTCCTGAAATTGGTTTTTTAACCATTAGTTTAGAAAACAAATTAACGTTTGAACCATTACATACTACTAATTACCTTTTAGAATCTTTTGGATTAAGCCATTTTAAAACATCTAAAATTGGACGTATTGAAGACACTAACTTAGTTTCCGAAGAATTAATAAAAATTACTCCTGAGACAGAAAAAAAAGGGAATTTTATTTTAAAATATGCTGCCGTAGGTCTACTCTTATTTGGGATTTCCAGTGTTGGGGTAAAGTCTTATAAAAAACAAGTAGCTTACAACACCACACAACATCTTGAGGTTAATAAAAAAGTTACTAATTACCTTCAAAATGCTTCTTATGTTTTTGAAGTAAACGAAGTTCTGCCTAGCGTAGAAGTAGAGGTTTTACAACCAAAAATTGAATACTACATTATTGCAGGGGCTTTTAGAGAGCAAGAAAATGCTTCAAAAAAAATAAGACAACTTCGTCGTAAAGGTTTTGATCCTATACATATTGGACAAAACAAATATGGGTTACATCAAATTGCTTATAATACATTTAACGATAAAAATAAGGCTATTAATTCCCTAAATATTATAAAGAAAAATATAAACTCTTCGGCTTGGCTTTATACAATTACTAAATAATTCTATTATTCTATGGTTTATGCTTATTTTTAAACCATGACACCAAAAAAACCATCCAATTCTTATACAATACAAACAGATATTGTACTTCCTAGCGAAACTAATTCTCTAAATCATCTTTTTGGAGGAGAATTATTATCGCGTATGGATAGGGCTGCCAGTATTGCTGCTAGAAGACACTGCAACCAGACCGTAGTTACAGCCTCTGTAAATCACGTCTCATTTAACATACCCATACCCTTAAATAGTGTTGTTAGTGTTGTTGCCAAAGTTTCTAGAGCTTTTAAAACTTCTATGGAAGTAATTATTGATGTTTTTATTGAGAATACTGAAAACAGTACCAAACAACAAGCTAATCAAGGAATATATACATTTGTAGCTGTAGATAATAACACTAAGCCCATGGCTGTTCCCAAAATTATTCCTGAAACTCCAGAAGAACATACTCGCTTTGAAGCTGCGTTAAGAAGAAAGCAATTAAGTCTAATTCTAGCTGGAAGACTTAAACCTAACGATGCTAGTGAATTAAAAGCTCTTTTTAAATAAAAAAGACTGCCTTTACAGGCAGTCTCACATTCACCTTATAATAAATGAAAAAGTAACCAACTTAAATATTCACACTCTAAACTATAAGACAGTGCAAAACTATATATATTTCACATTTTGTCTACTTCTAATCAATTTTTTAAACTTAATAAATCGACAAAAAACCAATAAAAACGTTTAATTACAAAAAAAGACCCTGATTTGAGGAAAATAAATATTATCAACCAACTTAAAAATACACAAACCCTCTCAGGGTCAATTCTTATAATTTTCCTACAAATATATAAAAAAACTCATTTATTAGGTTAAAGAATACATTTGTATCGACTAAATGCAAATTGCTTCTTTTTTAAATAAAAAAGACTTTAAAAAACAAATAGTATATAAATATTAGTACATTAACTTTGAATATGAAATTCTGTAATTATCATTTTAATGAAAAACCCTTTATTATCGGCGTTTTCGACGCCACCGTTCTCAAAAATTGAAAATACTCATTTTCTTCCTGCTTTTAAAGAAGCCATTGAACTGGCTAAAAACGAAATAAAACAAATTTCTGAAGCTACTGCAAAACCCACCTTTCAAAACACTATCGAAGCTTTAGAATTTAGCGGGGAATTATTAAGCAATATTTCTTCTATCTTCTTTAATCTAAATAGTGCTGAAACTAATACTCAAATTCAAAACATAGCCCAGGAAGTTTCTCCTTTGTTATCTGAATTTGGAAACGATATTACACTAAATGAACATTTATTTTTAAAAGTAAAAAGCGTTTTCGACAATAAAGAGCATTTTAATCTTAATCAAGAACAAAATCAACTTTTAGAGAAACACTACAAGTCTTTTACTAGAAATGGTGCATTATTAAATGAAGATGACAAAAAAAAATTACGTGAAATAGATAAAAAACTCTCGCAAAAAACTTTACAATTTGGACAAAATCTTCTAGCAGACTCTAATAACTTTGAATTACATATTACTCATAAAGAAGACCTTAAAGGCTTACCAAAAAGTGTTATTGATAGCGCAAAAAATTTAGCTAAATCAAAAAATAAAGAAGGTTATTTAGTTACTTTAGATTACCCTAGTTATATTCCTTTTATGAAATATGCAGAAAGTAGAGCGCTAAGAAAAGAGTTAGCTCTTGCTTTTGGTGCCAAAGGATTTCAAAATAATGAGAACAACAATGAAATTTTAATTAAAGATATTATTAACCTTCGCTTAGATCGCTCTAAATTATTAGGCTATTCTACACACGCTCATTTTACCTTAGAGGAACGCATGGCTAAGTCCCCCGACAATGTGTTTGATTTTTTAAATGATTTATTAGATAAAGCAAAACCCGCTTCTGTAAAAGAGTTTAAAAAATTACAAGATTTTGCACAGAGTTTAGATGGTATTAAAACATTAGAAAAATGGGATAGTGCTTATTATAGTGAAAAATTAAAACAAAAACTGTTTAATATAGATGACGAAGTCCTAAAGCCTTATTTTGAATTAAAAAATGTAGAGAGAGGAGTTTTTACTATTGCTAAAAAGCTATTTGGGCTTCATTTTAAAGAAAACATTATTGCAGACAAATACCACGAAGACGTTACCGTATATGATGTGTACGATGCCGAAAATAATTATGTTTCTCTTTTCTATACCGATTATCATCCTAGAGAAGGAAAACGAGCAGGAGCATGGATGACATCTTATCGTTCTCAAAAAATTCAGAATACGATTAATCATCGCCCACAAGTATCTATAGTTTGTAATTTTACTAAACCTACAGAAACAACACCTTCATTATTAACTTTTAATGAAGTAACTACACTTTTTCATGAATTTGGCCATGCTCTTCATGGGATGTTAGCAAACACCACATACCCAAGTCTTTCTGGAACTTCGGTATATTGGGACTTTGTTGAACTTCCTAGTCAAATTATGGAGAATTGGTGCTTTCAAAAAGAAGCCTTAACACTTTTTGCACAGCATTACAAAACTGGTGAAACAATTCCTATGGAGTATATAGAAAAAATAAAAGCATCATCAACGTTTCAAGAAGGTATGGCAACACTTCGACAATTAAGTTTTGGGTTACTAGATATGGCTTGGCATACCGTTACTTCAAGTAATAATATAGATATTAAAACATTCGAAAAAGAGGCTTTCAAAAAAACTCAACTATTTCCAGATGTACCTCAAAATTGTATGAGTACTTCATTTGCACATATCTTTCAAGGAGGGTATTCTTCAGGGTACTATTCTTATAAATGGGCAGAAGTTTTAGATGCCGATGCCTTTGCATACTTCGAAAAAGAAGGAATTTTCAATGTAAAGATTGCTCAAAAGTTTAAAACCGAAATTCTACAAAAGGGAGGGACTGAACATCCAGAAACTCTATATCAAAACTTTAGAGGCAAAAAACCTTCTAATAAATATTTGTTAAAGCGAGCTGGATTGTTATAAATTATGTTAGTTTTATAACATTTTTCGTACTAATAAATGATTATATTTGATAGGTAGGTAATCAATCAAACATATGACCCAACATGAATTAAATCCCAATGGGTGGATTAAGAATTATAGTGACTATCTTTTTAATTATACTATCGTTCGCGTAGACGATCGAGAGATTGCAAAAGATTTAGTTCAAGAAGCTTTTTTTGCTGGACTGCGTTCCATGAAAAATTTTAAAGGAGAGGCTTCAGAAAGAACTTGGTTAATTTCTATTTTAAAAAGAAAAATTATAGATCATTATCGTAAAATAAATAGCAATAAAGGTAAAGCTGAAGTTCGAATGAATTACAATGCTGATAATGAATCCGATGGGGATTGGTTAGAAGAGCGTGTAGCCGATCCTTACGCATCTAATGCCGAAACTGTTATTGAAAATTCGGAATTAGGTTTAGCTATACACGATTGTTTATCGACATTGCCTGAAAAACAGGCTATTATTTTCAAAATGAAAACGATTGACAATTTTGATACTGAAACCATTTGTAATGAATTTAATATAACTTCGTCTAACCTATGGGTTATAGTACATAGAGCTCGGACTGCAATGGCTAACTGTATGAAAAAAAATTGGTTTTAATAAAAGAATAACAAAAAAAGAGTTCAAAATTAAGTTTGATTAATCTCTGAATATTTAGACACCACTTAAAGTAAGCTATTATTTTAAAATGAAAAGGATTGATAATTTTGATATTAAGCCCATTTGTAATGAATTTAACATAACTTCGTCTAATCACTCTATGGGCACACCTCAAATTGTAATGACTTAAACCTATGGAAAAAAATTGGTTTTAACAAAAGAATCTATGAAGAACGACTACAACGTATTTATTCCTTGTGATACTGCCCAACATACTTGTGATAAAACACAATATGATGAAGCTAGCATATGGGAAAAAGTTAAGCTTAGCATTCATTTAATTCATTGTAAAGCTTGCCAAACATACACTAAAAACAACCACAAGCTTACCAAATTAATGAATGAGAATAAGGAGAATAATCTAAAAATTGATGAAAGAGAAAGTCTAGAAGCTTTATTTAGAAAAGAACTCTCTAGAAACGATTCATAAAATAAATTAATAGTAATTTAAATATTGGAATACTTTCAATGCCAAAAGAACAATAATACTTTATTGGATTTTTAGACATTGAAAGTATCATCCCTATTGTTATTATTACAATTACTACAGAAGACCATAACAAACTATGTCTTTCTAAAAAAAAGACATCTATAACTAAATAGCCTAATAATAATAAAATTGCTATGCTTTTAGCCTTAAATACTCCCCATTTTTGAGGTATAGTTTGTAATGCTAAATTATCGTGTTGCATATCTCTAATATCAAAAGGGATAATTAGTGCTATTATTAAAATTAGGACTTGTACAAATTGGCAAAATAATACTATTGAGAAATCTATTTTAAAGTGTATTGATGGTGTTACAACTACAATTAAGCCCCAACAAATAGCAACTAAATATATTTTTAAATAATTTACAGAACGTAAATTTTTTTGCCTAATAATTGGCACTACATAAGTAATTACAAGCAATAACCCTACCATAAAAACTCCTAGTGTTCTTAATGGCAACTGCACTAAATAATACAATAGAGCCACAAAACAAATTATTGAAAAAATCTGAATTAATCGCAAACTATTCGTTAAACTACGGTGGTGTAATTTTGCAATAGGCGCATACTTTACAAAATTATAGCTTGTAATGGTTCCAAAAAACACTGTGTACATTAAGGCTTCATCATATGCTAATTTATGTGTTAACACAAAAGCATACAATAATGCGTATACCGCTAGAGCCACATGTGTACTTGAATTAATATAAAAACTAAATAAAAAAGAAGTAAATTTTAATATTCTAATCATAAAAGGCTAAAATTAATCAAACTGAATTTAATGCTAGCCTTTACAAACAATATCTAATCGAATTAATTTAGGTTTTGTAAATTTGTTATACATACATTTAGGAAAAATATTAATTTTTTCTAAAATCTAAAAAAACTTACTGTGAATAGCAAAATAACAGGATTAGGAAGTTACATTCCTGAACTAAAGATACCTAATAACCATTTTAAAAATCACCAATTTTTAGATGACAAAGGTGTTATTTTTAAACAAAATAACGATACTATTATCAGAAAGTTTGTTGCTATTACTGGTATTGAAGAACGCAGATATGCTCCTGCAAAAGTAAACACCTCCGATATGGCATACGAAGCATCTTTAAAAGCAATTAAAGATGCCAATATTGATCCTGAAACTTTAGATTATATTATTATTTCTCATAATTTTGGAAATGTAAATCATGGCCATAACCAATCCGATATGATTCCTAGTCTAGCCGCTAGAGTAAAACAAAAATTAAAAGTTAAAAACCCTTCTTGCGTAGCTTACGACCTAATTTTTGGTTGTCCTGGCTGGGTAGAAGGAGTTATACAAGCGCATTGTTTTATTAAGGCAGGTGTTGCTAAACGCTGTTTAGTTGTTGGTGCAGAAGCTCTTTCTAGAGTCGTAGATCCTAACGATAGAGATTCTATGATTTATGCCGACGGGGCTGGTGCTTCAATAATAGAATTATCAGAAGAAAATGGTGGTATTTACGCCCATGAATCTGCAAGTTACACCTTAGAAGAAGCTGATTACTTATTTAATGGTAAAGGCTTTAGCTCCGATGCCAATGAAACACTTTTTATAAAAATGTATGGACGAAAAATCTATGAGTTTGCGCTGACCAATGTTCCTCTTGCTATGAAAAAATGCTTAGACAATAGTAAATTTAATATTACAGATATTTCTAAAATTTTAATTCATCAAGCCAATGAAAAAATGGATGAGGCTATCGTAAATCGTTTTTTCAAATTATACAACATAGAAACACCTGAAGGTATTATGCCTATGTGTATTAACCAACTTGGAAATAGCAGTGTGGCAACGGTACCTACTCTTTACGATTTAATTGTTAAAGGTAATTTACCTAATCATAAGATTAATAAAGGAGATGTTATTATACTAGCTAGCGTAGGTGCTGGAATGAACATAAATGCTATAGTTTACCAACACTAAAAAAATGAGAATTGGTATAGTACTAGATAATGAGTTTGATAATGACCATAGAGTTCAGAAGCAAATAAAACAATTGGTAAGAGCTGGACATTCCGTGTCTGTACTTTGTTTTGATTTTGGAAAAAAATATAAAACTTATTCTAAGATTACTGTTGTTAGAATTCCACTTCACAAAACTTTAAAAAACGTCTTAATACTGCTAAACATTCGTTTTCCTTTTTATGAAAACTTATGGACCAAACATATTCATAAGTTTATTAACTCTCAAAATATAGAGGCTTTACATAGTCATGATTTATACATGGCTAAAGCTTCTAAAAAAGGTATTAAAAAAAGCAATAAAAACATTCCTCTTACTTTAGACTTACATGAAAACTACCCATCCGCTATCAACTCTTACCAATGGGCTACTAAAGGATGGCGTAAATGGCTTGTTTATCCTAAAAAATGGTATGCTAAAGAGTTCGAATATCTTAATTATGCAAATTCTATTATAACACTAAGCACTTCGTTTAAAAATAATTTAATTAATCGTTTTCCCAAATTACAACAAAAAATATTTGCTACACACCCTAATCTTCCTGATTTTGAAAGTTTTCAATTATTTGAGAAAAACTTACTACCTATAAGTTTTTCAAGCTCCTTACCTACTCTTTTTTATTTTGGAGTAGTGGCAAAAAGACGCGGAATAATCGATATTTTACCATGGCTTGAGCTCCTTTTAACAGAAGGTCTAAAGTTCCATCTTTTAATTATTGGCCCTTTGGATAAAGCAGATGCTAATAATTTTAAAAATAATATAAATGCTCCTTATTTAAAAAACCATAGTACTTATATCCCTTGGGCCGATATTTCGTTATTACCTTCTTATTTAAAAACTATAGCTGTTGGACTAGCCCCTTTTGAAGTAAATCCTCAACACAATTCTGGGGTTGCCAATAAATTATATCAATACATGTATGGACAAATACCCATTCTAGCAACAGCTTGTAAAGCTCAAAAGGCATTATTAGAAAGTGCACATTGTGGATTAATATACTCTGATTATCCCAGTTTTAAAGTACATCTTAAAAAGTTAATAAATGATATTGAATACCGAAAAAAACTAGGTGTTAATGGTAAAAAAGAACTTTTGCAACTTTATAAAGACGGTATAGATCAAGACTTTCTAAAATTGTATGCGCAAGTATAACTTCTTAATTATTCTGAATAGGCTTTAATTTAGCTCTAAACTTAGCAATTTGTTTTTCGGATAATAGTTTTTCAATTTTTTCGTGCTGATTTTTTTCTAAATCCATTAAATGCTGATTTTTATCATTATCGGCAATAGCACTAGATTTGTATATCTCCGCCTTCTTCATTTCATAAGTTATAATTAAAGGTGTTAACTTTTCTTTTTGACTACTCGTTAGCATTAAGGCATTTTGCCAACGATCTGCACCAATTTTTGCAATTTTCTTTACCCCTTCAGAAGCCTGAGAAATATCTTGACTAAAAGCAAATTGAACACTAAAAAACAATAAAAAGGCAACAAATAGCCGCTTTGTAAAATTCATAGAGCACTATATTTTTAATTACTAATTCACTAATATAATTAATTTTACATAAAAAACACAATTTATTGATAATTAATGAACTAAATACTAAACTTGTAATTAATCTAACTTTTTATTTCCTAAAAATTGAACATCATCGATTTCGTAGGTTGATGTAAGAATAGTATCATAACCTTTATATTGAAAGGCTATTCTTATTTTTTTATTTGAAAAACAAGAAAGGTTTTTAATAATAGTTTTAAAATTAGCCGAATCTATTGGAAAATCTACCGACAACAAGTGCCACTGTGTAGTAGTTACATCTCCTGTAAAATTTTCTGTAACCCATAAATCTAAAGCTTTACCTGTGTTAAAACGGGTTCGAACTCTAAATTTTAAATAGGCATCTACCACATTTTCTAAACTAATTTCTGGTGTTATTAACCAAGCTTCTAAAGGTTGTAAATTGGAATTAAAGGCAGAAATAGTCACGGTTCTATTATTTACATTCGTCACTTTACGATCTTCCCATCGCTTCTCATCTCCAGTAACATTAATATTAAACCAATCTAAGGGTTCTAGTTTATTTTCATTTGTAATTGTTTCAAAGTTTTCTTGAAAAAGAATAGTTTCTGCACTAAAACTATTTATAGTATTGCATTCAAAAAAAACGGGATCACATCTAGTGTTTTCTTCAAAACTAAGTCCTGTGCTATTATTTATTTTTAACACAAAAAAAGCATCTCTAAAGTCTCTAGTTAATACCCCTGTAATATTTCCTTTGCTTGTTGGAAGGTTTAAACTTTTAAAACTAGCAAATGTACTGGTACATAATTGTATTTCTACTCCCGATTGGCATTGTGTAATGGAACGTAATCCATCAAAACGATCTGTGCTTTCTCCTGCTAGAGTTTTTATTTTTGGTACAATTAAATTAGTATTAAACTGCACTCCTTTTACCTTTACATAAAGTAGCTTATGTGTATTATTCACTTTTTCCAATTCTAATGTTAAAGGTATTATTTCATTAATTTGTGGAGTTCTAAAAAGATGATCGTCGATACTTGAAAAATCAATAGCCTTTATTTCTTGTTCCTTTAGTTTACCTATTGTGACTACTCCATTTGCTACCCCCAAGCTTAATCCTTTTAATTTAAGCCTTACTTTACTGCCAAAAGGATAACGTTGATACAATGCTCTCTCGTCCAATTGTATTAAGAGTCCTACAGAAGGATTTTCAATTTTATCTTGAATAATTAATTCCCTAAAAAAATTACCCTCTCGATCACTAGAAATTACATAGCCCTCTACAAATTGATTTTCTTCATGAAAATTAATTACACCTTCTGGGTTTGAGGTATCTAACCCCGAAACAATAGCGTTAAGACTAAGTATTATTCCACTTGGAATTTCTTTATTATTTATATCTGGAACTTCAAAATCAGTTTCGTTACATCCTAATATATTACAGAATAATCCTATTAAAATTCCAATAATAAGCACTTTATTTATTTTCATAACATTAAAATCTCCAAAAGGTATTTATATAAAATGTAGTTCCATTGCCCAACCAATATCTGTTACCAAACAGCGGTTGGTCTCTCTGTTGGTCTTCATCTAAACTTTTAAAATTTGAATTTCTAGATTGTTCAAATCCTCCTGTTTTGTAAAACTGCCCCAAAATATTTTGTATTCCTAAAGTAAAACCTAGATAATCATTATTTTTTAATCGCCAAGATTTTCCGCCAATAGCATTCCATAAAAAATAACTCCCGAAATCTTCTTGCCTTAATAATTCTCTAGCCCTATTAACCTCAAAATCGGCAAGTGGTTGTCCATCTATATCGGTTGTAAAGTTCTGTGTTCTAGCAAACGGACTAATGTCTATAAACGATTTAGAAAAATAGTTTATTTGGGTGTTAAACCACCAATATGAAGGGTCTCTATAGCTAAATCCCAAACCATAGGCTTGCTGAGGACCATTTGCTAATCTAAAATTCTTAAGCTTGGATTCTCCTAAAAAAAGAGGTGCTTCAAAGCTATCCGAGGTAATATATAAATTTGGATTATTCGTATAAATATGTTTTCCATAAGCCATACTTGTATGCAACGTTATGGTACTTGTTGCTTCTATATCGGCACCAAATTCTATTCCTTGATTTAAGGTTTTTATTCCTGTTGTTATTTCTTGTACAAATGCAGAACTATCTGTTCTACCTAAAGATGCTATGTTTTCGGTAAAAAAGAAGGATACATCGGTAAGGTTACTACGTTTAATATAATAAACAGATAAACGTGTTACTAATTTTCCATATTTATAATTCAAGTTTAAATCTGTACTCCATATTTTTTGATTTTCTATATCAATAACCTCCTCATTGTTTTGTCTAGGATTAGAAAAACTTTGTTGAACGCTTGGGGGGTTAGATGTGGCATGTATATTAGATGATACGTAAAACTTATTACTTATTTGTCTAGTAATACCAAATTTAAGTCCGTAATTACGAAATCGTAATTGTTGTCCTTCCCCTAAGGAGGCTTCACCTGGATAGTTTCCATTTTCATATAAGCCTGTTCGTTGGTAACTTCGACCTCCAGAAAACAATGAAAAATACATTTCCCATTTAGGGATAGAAATTATGGATTGTACAAACCCTTCTATATCTGTTCCTGTTATTTCATAATTATACCTAAATCGATCTCCTACTCCAACAATTCTATTAGGGGTCCGAAGGTTATTGTTGGCACTAATTCCTTCTGAAAAACTGTCAATATCTAAAAAACCTTTAGCTCCTAATAAATCTTTTATTTCGGCATAGTTTTCACTGATTATCTTTTTGGCTGTGATTTTAGCCTGAAAACTAAACTGCTGCGAATATTTATAATTCCATATTGTATTTAATGCTAAAAACTGATCTTCTATAACATCTTCGTACAACGCATAAGATCCTGTATTTCTATTTGAATTTCTTCGATAAACTTCCTCCCAATCTAGTTGTCCAAAACTTTCCAACGACTGCCTTGCTTTAAAAGCTCCTTCAAAATCTTCTCCTCCTCTATTTTGAAGAAAGAAACTGGGTAAACGTTGATAATACACTGGATCTGGATTTCGAGAAACTCCCGAAAATATAGGACTTATAACACTAAAGTTACTATTAATTTCTCTCCCATTAAAGTCCAATCTACTATTTCCTATTTTACCTTTTTGAAATAATAGATTATTTTGAATTGTTATATTGGGTTTTAGATTCCAAAAGTGAGTTAATGCAAAAATAGGTATAGAAGTGCTTTTTACTCGGGAATTTCTTATTTTTCCTTCTTGTAAGCCCCAATAAGAATTATACTTACGTCCTTTAATATTAATTACTTCTTGTGTGTTTGGGGAAATCTTCCCCTTTCTTGAAGGGGTATATATTGCCGTAAAATTAATTTTATGGTTCTTCCCTAATTGCTTGCTAAGCATACCCGAGAAACCATAAGCACTCAAAGAGGTGCCTTCAATATAACCTTCCTTTGATTTTGCCCCTGATACCGAAAACCCGTAAGACCATCCTTTGGAAAGAAGACCTGAATGTATTGTTGCTATTAACCTTCCTTGGTATGTTCTATTGGTACTTGCTAATGATAATTTAGCTCCTTTATAGTAAGCATCTGCATAAAACTGTAATTGATTTATCCCTAGCAGACTCCCAAAACTTTGAGCATTTGCGTTAGTGTAAGTTGTGTTTTCTTGACTCCTATATAAATCATTTAATCCAGACCAAGTACTCCAATTAGGACGACCGGTATAAAATGAATTCATTTCTATACCGTTTATTAATACTTTAGAATACTCGCTTCCTAACCCTCTAATTTTAAAAAAGGTACTACTCCAATTAAAAGCTACGCTATTCAAAAAGGCATCACGGTTAGCTTGTAGCAAAATTTGATTTCCTGAGTTCTCTTCTTCTGTTATTTCTTGATCCGAACTTAAATCTATAGTTGTAAAATATTTTTGCTTTTCTTTCGAATCTATTTGTAATTCAACAGGCCCTAGTTCTAAACCAACTTCAGCGCTTATAACAACTGGTATTCGTAAAGTTTTATAACCCACACAACTTATACGTAATACTTGTTCTCCTAATGGTAATACTCCTAATATGTCAAATATTCCTTGTTTATTAGATTGAGTAACAAATATTGTGTTTTCAAGAGTTATTACAGCATTAGGCAAACCTAATTGTGTATCATAAGAAAGAATTGTCCCTTTAATATTAGCTTGCTGCGCCCGTGAATAAAAAGTTATAAAAAAGAAAATAGTAGTTATTATTCTCCTAAACATTCTGATTAAAAAATTGATTTTCAGATATTTGCAATATACACATAAAAAACTATGCACCAATACTTTACATTAATATACTTTATGTTTTTAATCTTAGGTCAATCTGTTATTGCCCAAAGAAAAACATATCAAATTTCTACTGTTGCTTTTTATAATTTAGAAAACTTGTTTGACACACTAGACGACCCTAACATCTTTGATGATGAATATACTCCAAATGGACGAAAGTGTTGGAATAGCGAAAAGTTACGTTATAAATTAGATAATTTAAGTACTGTTATTTCTAAAATTGGTGCACAAAAAACTTATAAACCTCCAGCTATTTTAGGGGTTTCAGAAGTAGAAAATTTAGCCATTATTCAACAACTTGCAAACCATCCTAACCTTGCTAATGCTAATTATGAAGTAATCCATTTTAATTCGCCTGATCGCAGAGGGATTGATGTTGCCTTCCTTTATGATCGAAATCGTTTTACGGTAATCGAAGCTCAAAAACACGAACTTTTACTAAAGGATGTTTTAAACAAAAGGGTTTACACTAGAGATCAATTGTGTGTATTTGGATTGTTAGGAAAAGAGCCTTTATATTGTATAGTAAACCACTGGCCTTCTCGAAGAGGGGGGACTAAAAAAAGTAATTACAAACGTATGGAAGCCTCCAATTTAACTAAAAAGGTAATAGATTCAATTTATACTATTACTAAAGAGCCAAATATAATAGTAATGGGGGATTTTAATGATGGCCCTTTTAATAAAAGTCTTAAAAATTTAGGCACACAGGGAAAGATTAAAGAATATAATTCTCGTTACTTTTTTAACCCTATGGAACAAAAGAAAAAAAAGGGAGAGGGAACTTTAGCTTATAGAGATCAATGGAATGTTTTTGACCAACTTATTTTTTCCAACACTATGTTAGACTCTATTGGTGTACAACTGTACCAAACGCATATATATAATCCTAAATATTTAATGGAATCGAAGGGTAAATATAAGGGCTACCCTAAACGGAGCACTACAAAAAGTGTAGGTTATAGCGATCATTTTCCTGTATATAGCTACTTAATTAACGAATGCGTAAGTGACGATTGATTAGTTCGCTTTTTTTTTACCACTTTTACTCCATCTATTACTATTGTTTTACAGGCTTTTTTAGACCAGTTATTGCGTCCTCCTTCATACATATAAAGGTTATAACTGTAATCGTCTCCAACGGGCAATTCTTCTATTTTTTTAGACACTGTAACATTTACAACAATACCACTAGAACTCGCTTTTGCAATATCATATACTCCGTTACCTATAAAACGATCTCCTTTTTTTAATTCTAAATAAATAGTACTTGCCTTAGTTGCATGGTATTTAATTTTAAAGTTATTATACCGGCGTGCAGACTTCAAAACCATTGGTGGTGATTCGGAAAATTTTACATAAGCTTGGGCACTAACCTGAGAAACAAGTGCAAAGAAAACTGTAAACAAAAAAAATATATACTTCATCTCAAATATAGATTTGTATAAACTTATACAAATAGCATGCCGAGTAAACTAAACTCAGCAAATTATTTACTAAATATCTTTAATACATCTAAAGCCTAAATGCTCTAACCCTGTATCGGGAGAAGAGCTCATTCTAGCCGATACTCTGTAACCAGAACAATAACTTTCGTTACATAGAAAAGAACCTCCTCTAATTGATTTACGTTGCCACACTGAATTGTCTTCGGATAATAATGGTTTTCCATTATCTATCTTTTTTTGATATCCAGATTCGGAATATGAATTTAACGTCCATTCCCAAACATTACCTGCAATGTCGTAAATTCCAAGTTTATTTGGCTTAAAGCTTTTTATGGGTGCAAGTCCCTCAAAGTTATCTTCTTTCAAATTTTTATTAGGAAAAATCCCTTGATGAAAATTTGCGTTTTTTGTCCCTTCTTTATAATTATCGCCCCAAGTGTACTTTGTTTTTTGTCCCTCATTACGCGCAACGTATTCAAATTCTTCTTCCGTTGGTAATCGCTTACCTATCCATTTACAATAAGCCATAGCATCGTACCACGATATTTGTACAACGGGGTAATTCTCTTTTCCAATAATATTACTTCCTGGTCCCTGTGGATGTCTCCAGTTTGCACCGTGCTGAATTTTCCACCACATTTGAGGGTCTCCAGTAAATACTAAACCCGAAGGTGTAGGATCTATAGTAGATGAATCTGCTCCTGTAAGTAATGCTATATGCTTTGGGTCTATAGGCCGTTCTGCTGTTGTAATGTATCCTGTAGCGTTTACAAAAGCTTCAAAATTGGCATTGGTTACTTCGTGGACATCAATATAAAAATCGTTAACAATTTGTTTATGTACTGGATATTCGTCTGGTCTGGCCTGAGTATCTGTAGCTCCCATTGCATATTCTCCGCCATTTATACGAATCATTCCTTCTACAGAAGATTTCTCTAATGGCTGAATTTTCTTAATCTCTAACATGTATTTTTCATGATAGGAAAGTTCTTCTTTTATGGATTCTTTCTTACCTTCTGTTATTACCTCTTCTTTTTGTTTTTTACACGAAAGCGTACATACTAAAAATCCAAAGATTGATACTTTAACTATACTATTTAGCATTCTTATTTTTTAAATTTATAACTCCCTCCATTAGAAGTTTCTAATATATAATCTCCTTTATTTAAAGATGAAATATCAATAGTTTCTCCGTTGCTATAAAACTTTAATTTTTTAACCACCTTTCCTTTACTATTTACAATTTTTGGGGCTCTACACTCTATAGCTGGGGAAATATTTAATAGGTTTCCTCCATGGCTTGAAAATACTGGGGCATTATTTTCTACATAATTTTTATTTTCTACATCCTCTGAGAATATTTCTGTATTAATTACCACCGAGCTTAACTTCCCTCCATTGTCTACAAAACTAACGGTTACTTCGTTTTGTTCTTTTAAATAAGACATTGGAATAGGCACTACGAAAGTACCAAAAAAAGTGCTTTTGTTTGATTGATCGTAGCCTGCCCAATTAGAAGGAGTTAACACATATTCTCCATTTAATTTAATAGTAGGTTTCATATCTGAGCCTATTGGTCTTCCAAAACTAACTCGCAAATTAGCTTTTCCTTTTCCTGTAACTACTTTAGAAAATTTAAAGGATACAGGTTTATTTGCTTCTATAGGTTTTAAATAATCTTTAGAATAATTGCTGTACTCTACAATAGACGTTGCGAATGGATTTTCATCTGGGACATCGCATATTAACATAAAAATTTCATTAGGATCAATATCTAACTGATCTATATGCAAATCAGTACTTGCTTCTGTTAAATCCAAAATCCCTTCTTCGTCTGCAAATAACCGTCGAAGAGTGTAATTGGAAATTCTAAGTATATCATTATTAGTAAATCCAAAATTTAATGTTTGAACTTTAGATGATAAATTATTACATATAACATACCATTTCCCTTTATTGTAAAACGAGTTTACTTGTATATCTGGATTGTTTGAAGATATATAAACTCTATCTCCATCTACATCGCTCCAAAAGTCATAAAATTTTACTAAATCGGTATAAACATACTCTCCCCTTCTTTCTTTTCTAAGAATAGCCATTGGGTGTGGATTTGATTTAGGGTTTTTTCTAGTATTTAAATAAAATTCTTCTTCTTTCCCTAAAACATATGGAATAGCTTTTTCTATAGTGTTTGGTTTATCTAAAAAAGACATTACAAAATTATTGAGGGATTGAGATGTATAAGTACTGTATTGCGAAGTAAAGTTTGTTCCTTCCCAGTCTGGAACCTTTAGCCCATATTCAGATATCACATATGGCTTAATTAGATTCCATTTACTATAGCTATAGGTACTCATCAAATCTAAAACAGCCTCGGAATTACTGCCCGAGCAATAGTTTAGTGTTCCTGTGTCCTTATCCAACTCATCGTATAATTTAGTTGAAACGAAATCTATTTCTTCACCTGCAATATCCATAAAGGTTTTATAATTTTCTTCCCAATTTTTGAAGTCTTTTAATTCAAATAACGGACGGGAGGTACTATATCCTCCAATTTTAACTTCTGGAAGTTCTTTTTCAAATATTTCAGCAATGGTTTTGTAAAAACTTGCTATTTGTATTTTGACTTCTAATGAATTACCCGAAAATAAATTTATATTTTCGTAAGGCTCGTCCATTATTTCGTAATACTTTGGGAGCTTTGGAAAAAAGTTTTTGATGTATTCTATCATTTTAAAGGCTTCGTCCTCTGCATTAGCAGAAGGGTTGTAAACCTTAAAAGGAACTTTTTGAGTTAACAAAAAATCGGAGTTGCCATATTTAGAAAAAATAGGATTTTCTTCATTTTTTTTTCTTAACTCAATTGCTAAGTCATCAATCTTATTAGTCTGTATTTTACTTAAGTTTCCATTAGTTTCTGGTCCTTTAAAGCTTTTAGCGGGATGAGACCGTAACGTTTCAAATAAAAATGCTGCTTCTTTCTCTAAATTATTAACCGTATAAGAAGTTTGAATTCCAAAGTATTTGTTGCGTTGTAACTTACTTACTTTTCCTATATACTTCTTTATCCCAAGGTCCAAAGAGATAGTCGTAGATTCTTGCGCTTTTAATGTTATAGTACTATAAAACGCTGCCAAGATTAATAATCGAGTTGCCAACTTCATAAAAAATCAAAATTAGATAAAATAATATTGCTACTTGTCTGCTAACGTACAAATTAGAACCAATACTTCCAAGGTATTCTTGAAAGAATCAATAATAACGCTATCGAATAGAAAATAGCTAGGAATTTAAACTTTGGACCTGAAACCAACTTTTTTTTATGTTTTGAGTATCCAATTGTTAATAATGCAATACTAACTATCATTACTAATGGATGTTCTACATTATACAACCTCAAATCTGCAGATTTCATAATTTCTTTAATAGTTATGTCGCTATTAAACCATTGTATTTTCCCTGATATAAAATATAACAATAGCCCAAATACAAATTGCAAATGGGTTGTAATTAATCCTAACAGGGCTAATCTAAAATCTTTAGGCTTGTATTCTCTTTTTGTTATTAACCCAGCCATAGCGTTAACAGTAGCTAAGGATAATATGATTAATACCAAGTATGCCCAATACGAGTGAATATTTTTAAGTATAATTTCCATAATGTAAATTTAGTTTAAACAAAATTACTTTTAAATTAAAATAAAGCAAGCTTTATCATAATAGATAAAGCTTGCTTTATTTTTTAATTTAAGTACATTTTCAACAATTCATTAGTAGAACTATCGTGTTCTTTTGGAAGTTTTGTATTTATTTCTTCCAATATATTAGTTGCTAATTGTTTTCCTAATTCTACTCCCCATTGGTCGTAACTGTATATATTCCAAATTACACCTTGTACAAAAATTCGATGTTCGTACATAGAAACTAAAGACCCTAGGCTTTTTGGTGTTAGCTTATTTATAAGTAAACTTGTTGTAGGGCGGTTTCCTTTAAACACTTTAAATGGAGCTAATGTTTCTATTTCTTTTTCAGAAATTGCTTTGGTTTTTAATTCTGAAATTACTTCTTCTTTAGTTTTCCCATTCATTAAAGCTTCTGTCTGAGCAAAGAAGTTTGCCATTAATTTATCGTGATGTCCTTTATCTCCAAATAGAGAAGATTTAAATCCAATAAACTCTGTTGGAATAATTTTAGTTCCTTGATGAATTAATTGGAAAAAGGCATGTTGTGAATTAGTTCCTGCTTCTCCCCAAATAATCGTTCCTGTTTGATAGTCTATAGAATTTCCGTTTCTATCGACACCTTTACCATTACTTTCCATTATTCCTTGTTGTAAATATGCTGGTAAACGGTGTAAATATTGATTATATGGTATTATTGCTTCGGTTTCCACATTAAAAAAGTTATTATACCATACTGATAGTAATCCCAAAATTACAGGAATATTATTTTCAAAAGATTCATTTTTAAAATGTTCATCCATTTCATAAGCGCCTTCTAACAACTCTTCAAATTGTTCAAAACCTATAGATAGTGCAACCGATAATCCAACAGCACTCCATAACGAAAAACGACCTCCAACCCAGTCCCATAACGGGAATATATTTTCCTCATCTATTCCAAATTCGGTTACATTTTTAATGTTACTAGACACCGCAACAAAATGTTTCCCTACATGTGAAGCATCTGCTTTTTCTATAAACCAGGTACGTGCAGTTGTAGCATTTGAAAGTGTTTCTTGTGTTGAAAATGTTTTTGAAACGACTACAAACAGTGTTGTTTCAGGATCAAAATTTTTCAATTTTTGATGTATATGGTCTCCATCTACATTGGAAACAAAATGTACTTTTAAATGATTCTTATAATATTCTAAAGCTTCAGTTATCATTACTGGCCCTAAATCCGAACCTCCAATTCCTATATTTACAATATTGGTAATTGCTTTTCCTGTATATCCTTTATGGGTTCCAGAGATTACTTTATCGCAAAAGCCTTTTATTTTTTGCTTTACCTCATCCACTTCTTCAACCACATTTACTCCATCTATAATTATCTTATTAGATTTTGGAGCCCTAAGCGCCATGTGTTGAACTGCTCTACCTTCGGTGGCGTTAATTTCTTCTGCTCCATAATATGCATCAATAGCTTGTTTAAGGCCTACTTCTTCTGCTAAATCTAGGAGTAAATTTATTGTAGTTTTATCTAATCTATTTTTAGAATAATCTACATAAAAATCGTTCCATTGAATACTTAATTCTTTTCCTCTTTTAATATTATTTGAAAAAAGGTCTTTTAAATGCTTATTTTCAATAGTATTAAAGTGATCTTGTAATTTTTTCCAAGCTTTGGTTTGTATTGGATTTTGTGATGGTAATGGCATTTTCTATTTCTTTTATATTGTTTGGATAAGGTATAGAATCTAAAGTATTACGTAAAGGCTCTATAAAGCTAAAATAATCCTTTTTATATTTTTCTGCTAAATTTTTAGCACTTGGTAATTTTTCTCGGTAAGGATCTTTTTGTTTTCCATTTACCCAAAAACGATAACATACGTGAGGACCAGTGGCTAAGCCTGTACTTCCTACTTTTCCTATTATTTGTCCTTGTTTTACAACTTGCCCCCTTTTTACTAAAATTTTTGACATATGTAAATACTGAGTACTATATTTATTGTTATGCCTTACTTTAACATATTTACCATTACCTCTTGTGTAACCTGCTTTTATTACTGTTCCATTTGCTGTAGACCATATTGGCGTACCTCTGGGCGCTGCATAATCTGTTCCTTTATGAGCCTTCCATCGTTTTTGTACTGGATGAAACCTGCGCGGCGAAAAACGAGAAGATATTCTACTAAATTGAAGTGGTGCTTTTAAAAAAAAACTTTGCAAGGATTTTGCATTTTCATCATAGTATGATGTTTCTAATTGTTCTTCTTTATTATCAATACCGTATTCAAAGGCATAAAATGGGGTATCAGCGTGCTCAAAAACTGCTGCTTCAACATCTGAAATCCCTACTAAAGTTCCGTCCTCTAAACGCTTTTCATTATAAATTACCTTAAACCGATCTCCTTTTTGAATCTTAAAAAAATCAATAGTCCATTGGTACATTCCCGAAATTAGATGAGATAAATAGGGCGTTCCTCCAGCTTCGTCAATTGCTAAAGATAACGAGCTTTTGATAGCTCCACTCATTTTTTTACGGGTAGTAATTACTTTTTTAGCTTTGTTTTCTGCATAAATAGAATCTTCAATATGCAAAATAGTATAATCTACTTTATTTTTTTGATAAATAAAAGCTTCTACAGCATTAGGGTTATCTTTACACTTTAGGACTGTATAAGGTTTCCCTGTAGCAATACGTGCTACATTAAAACTATCTTTTACGGAGTTTACTATTTCATGTACTTTAGACCTACCCACTCCATAGGTGTCTAAAATAGCACCAAAACTATCTCCATTATGAATTGTATCGGATACAACTTCAAAATCATTAAGTATGTATCCATATTTTTTATGAAGCACTTCTTTTTTTAAGGATCGTTTTTCTAAGGAAGCTACTTTTTGTGTCTGTTGTTTGTTTTTACAAGACATAAACAGACCGAAGCACAACAAAAAAGCCCAACACAATCTTAATTTCATTTACTTACTTTTCATTATTTACCAAATCTTCTACCCAATTTTTACCCCAATTCTCTCTTTCTTCTATTGTCCATAAACTTGGAAAAAAACTTATTTTTTGAAAGTTTGGAGGCAAAAATTGTTTCCAATTAGTTCCTCCTGTCCCGGTAACCGTACTATTTGCTTCTCTTTTCAAATATCTAAATGCTGTTTTATAATGGGCTAGCCCCCAATTAACATTAATATTTTGATCTAGTTTCCGCATTTCATCGACAAAAGTAACATTTTGACGATTATCTTTTACTATTTTTTTAAATTTATGATAAATTGTATTCCCTTTTAATTGATTTCCAATACGCAGAAGTCTTGGTGTATAGCGTTTTTCAAATTGACGAAGCGTTAACGTTTTCTCTCCTGTGGCACTATCCGTAGCTCCGTACTTCCAATACAATTGTTCGTATGCTTTTTCTATAGACGAGTATTCATCAAAGTTGTTACGAAATTTAGTAGCAATTAAATTACACATAGGTGTTGCGTAAATTTCTATCATTCTAAATTGTACGGATTGAAATCCACTAGCCGGAATTAAAGACATTCTAAATTTAAGAAATTGTTCTTTATCCATACCTTGCTCCATTACTCCAAAAGACTCTATTAAGCTTTCAAAATAACGGTTTACACGTTTTATTTTATCTAAAAAAAATGAATTTTCAATACCTTCTGTTTCTACTATTTGTTTTAACTCGTGTAAAATAAGTTTAAAATAAAGTTCTGTTATTTGATGGTAAGTAATAAAAATTTCCTCGTCGGGAAACGATGTACTTGGAACTTGAAGACTTAATAGTGTGTCTAAATGAATATAATCCCAATAGGTAATATAACGATCATACAAAAGCCCATCTAAATAAGAACCTAAATCCTGACCAGAATTTTTAAATTTTTCTTCTAACTGTTTTACTCGTGCCGCAATTTCTGGTTTTAAGGCCTCGCTCATATTCAATTTATTTTTTCTAGCGGATATTTTAATCCATCATATTCATTTATTATTGCCGTAAGGGATCCTATAGCTAAATCGGCTGAAATTTTAACAGGTATTAAATTTTTATCGTTACTTACCCAAATACTTAAACTCTCTTCTTCTTTAAAAACACGATCAGCCATTACAAGAGGTCTAAATCGCAAACAATTAATTTTTCCAAATTTAGTTCGAACTACATCAGTACCCAAATACTTAAGTCTGAAATTATAGTTTTCATTATCAAAAAACATATTCAATGACTTTTCTTCTCCTACTTTTAATTTTTCTACATCTAATGTGTTTCTCAAATAATAAAAAGAAGACACCATATCGTGTACACCTTCAACAGTTTTAAACGTTTTAATTGTTTTATGCTTTTTATCATTTACTGTTGCCTTGTTTTCTTCTCTGTTAAAATCTATAACAATATTCTTCGTATGTCCGCCTTCATTAATTTTTCTAACAAAACGATAAGGCTCGAAAGTTCTTGTATCTATATATGTTTCATAAAAGTCTTCAATTTTAAAAAATAGACTTAAAAATTTTGAAGATTTCCCTTCTCCTATAATGTGATATACAGGCTTTCCGTTAAGAATTTCTTTTTTTGTTTGGAGTATTGCTGTACTTGTATTAAAACTTAAATATTTAATTCTAAATTTAATATACTCATTTTCCGAGAAAACACTCTCTTTCATGTTTTCTTGCCCTATAAGCACAAAACAACTTAACCAAATGTTCCATAAAATTATAATTGATTTCATGTTTTTTTATTTTAAGTGTTATGCAATCCAATTACCATTCCAAATTTAGTTAAAACCAGTAGCCTACACTAACCAAAAATTGACCTCCTACTCCCGAATCTGTTGTAAAACTATACTTTAACTGGATGGGTCCTAAAATAGAATCGTAACCATACCCTACTGCATACCCCGAAAAGCCTATTCTTTCAAACCAATTATTTATATCAAAAATTTTGCTTCCAATATTGGCATAATTAGCTGTAGCGTTTAAATGATGTCTTTCTGCAAATTTATAATCGAAAGTTAACGCAGATTTCACAAAACTATCTCCAGAAAGCTCAAGAAAATCACGACCATAAAAAGGTATTTGATTATTAATTGTTCTAGAACCAAAACCTCCTAAAAAGAAATCTAAAGGGTTTGTATTATCGGATCTCCCAAAACGTACTCCTCCTGCTAACTCGCCTACTAATGACATATGGTTTCCAAAAGATTTTGCATAATTAAAGTTTACTCTTGTAACTGCAAATTCGTCAAATTCTTCTGTTGATTTAGACGAAAGAGGATAAGCACTAAAACTTCCTTTGAAATACAAACCTTTAGATGGGAAGTACTTATTATTTAAACTGTCGAAAGTAATATTTGAGTAAAAGCTATAAAGATTAATGTTTTCCAACGTGGTGCCTACTACATCGTTTGCCCTTAAACCTATATCGTCTGTTTCTATTTTCAGTAATTTGTGTTCTACTCCTAATCTAAATGCAAACGATTGGTTTAATAGTGTTTCTATATATAATTGTGATGTAATATCTAAATATTCTATATCTAAAAAATTAATAGGGATATTAGGTAAATCTCTTCTAGATCTCACAAAATCGAAAGGTAATTTTCTATCATATCTATACAATCTATGATGAATACCTACGCTCCAATAAAAACCTTTGTCTATATAGTAATCTAATGTATATCTAGGTTTTTCTCCTAAAATAGCATCGAAAGAAAGAACGTCGTTTTGGTAAAACAAGTTTTTCTTTGTGTAATTCACAATTGCCGCTGCTTTATACAAATTATCATAATGTAACCCAAACCTAAAATAACTTTTTATTTTCTGCTCGTTCACAGTAACTTTTAGGGTATTACCCCCCAAGGAGTCTGATAGAATTTTATATCTAATATTTTGAAAATTCTTGGTTGCATATAAATTATCCAACCCTTTATTTAGTTTATCTAAATTTATGTTTTCTAGTTTACGAAGCTTTAATTTTGCTTTAATATATGCCCTACTGTAATTAACGTTTTTATCTATAGTAATTTTATCAATTTTAATATTCTTTACAGGAATAATCCCCTTCCGCTTCTGTACCCCTTTATTTGCCTGTTGTTCTGCAATTTTTTTTAATGTTTCTAAGTGAACTTCAACTGCATCTTCCCCTTCTTTTATAATTTCTTCCCCATCATCAAAACTAACCACCGAAAATCGTTTAACATTTGGGCGTACAAAAACATCTGTTAAAGATCTTTTAGTTTTCATTGCACTAATAGTTCTAAAATTATTAATTTGCAGCATCACATCGGTTAATGAACCTAGTTCCTTCCTATTCATTAATGTATCTTGCACATCTACTCCAATAACTAATTCTACTCCTCTTTTTCTTATTTCTTCTACTGGGTAATTATCTGTAATACCTCCATCGGTTATTAATTGATTGTTATACATTACAGGACTATAAACCGAAGGAAGTGCTCCGCTGGCTACCACTACTTCTGGCAAATAGCCTTTATCAAACACAATTCCTTTTCCTGTTTCTATATTTGTTGCCGTACAGAAAAAAGGAATTGGTAATTTAGAAAAGTCGTTTATTCCTCTAACATGTGTAGTTAATTTAGAATAAAAATTATAAAAATTTTGTCCGTTGGAAATCCCCTTGGGTAAACCTATTTTTTTATCTATTACTGGAAGCGTTACAGCGTATTTTTCGGAATCTTCTTTTTCGTAAAAAGTTTTAGAATTTCTAGGTAATTTGTCTTGTATTAACTTATTAAAGTCTAATGTTTTAAATAACGAATCTAATTGCTTTCCCGAATAGCCCGAAGCGTATAAACCTCCTACAACTGCTCCTATACTTGACCCAGAAATATAGTCCAAACGAATGCCTAATTCGTCAATTACCTTTAAAACACCTATATGTGCCAAACCTTTTGCTCCACCACCACTAAGAACTAGTCCAACCTTCGGTATATCCTTATTGTTTTTTTCCTTATCTGTATTTTGAGCATACATAGTTTTAACTAAACCAGCGAGTACTAAGAGAGTTAAAACAAATTTCATGAAAACTATTTTTCTACTATAAATTTACTATTTTAATTATTGCTTTTGAAGATAATAATCTACAATTTTTTGTGCCTTAGAGTTTCCTATAACTTCTATTAATTCTTTTTTTGTAGCTTGTTTAACTCGTTTTACAGATCGAAAGTGTTTTAGCAACTCTACTGTTGTTTTTTCTCCTATTCCAGGGATAACGTCTAATTCTGTTTCCAAAGCAGCTTTACTTCTCTTATCTCTATGAAACGTTATTCCAAATCGATGTGCTTCGTTACGCATATGCTGTATTACTTTTAAGCTTTCCGATTTTTTATCTAAATACAATGGGTATTTATCTTCTGGATAAAAAATTTCTTCTAAACGTTTAGCAATCCCTACAATGGTTACTTTACCTCGAATACCTAAATCTTCCAAAGCTTTTAAACCTGATGATAATTGCCCCTTACCACCATCAACAATAATAAGCTGAGGCAATTCCTCTCCTTCGTCCAACATACGTTTGTACCTTCGGTACACTACTTCCTCCATAGAGGCAAAATCGTTGGGACCTTCTACCGTTTTTATATTAAATTTCCTATAATCTTTTTTGCTTGGTTTAGCGTTTTTAAATACTACGCATGCAGCAACAGGATTTGTTCCTTGAATATTGGAGTTATCAAAGCATTCCATGTGAATAGGCAACTTTGGTAACCGTAAATCTTTTTGGATTTGACCTAAAATACGTTTAATATGCTTCTCTGGATCTATAATCTTAATCTGCTTAAACCGTTCCTGTCTTGTATATTTTGCGTTTCGTAAAGACAAGTCTAAAATTTTGCGCTTATCTCCTAATTGTGGTAATGTAATTTTTACATTGTCTTGAACTGATACTGGAAAAGGTAGATACACTTCTTTTGCTAATGATTTAAAGCGTTCTCTAAGCTCTACTATGGCTAGTTCTAAAATTTCGGCATCGGTTTCTGCTAACTTCTTTTTCACTTCCGTGGTATGTGATCTTACAATGGCTCCATGAAAAATTTGTAAATAATTTACATATGCATAACTATCATCACTTTCAATATTAAACACATCTACATTATTTATTTTTGGATTTACTACTGTAGATTTTGATTGATAATCACTTAAGGCATCTATTTTATCCTTAATTTCTTGTGCTTGTTCAAATTCCATATTTTGAGCATACTCATTCATTTTTTTTACAAAAAAACGTATCGCTTCTTTATAATTTCCTTTTAAAATGTTCCTTATTGAAGTAATGTATTGCTGGTACTCTTCAATATTCTCAAAGCCTTCGCAAGGGCCTTTACATTTTTTTAAATGGTACTCCAGGCAAACCTTGTACTTTCCTTTATTAATATTAACCTCGGATAAATCGTAATTACAAGTCCGTATAGGGTACAATTCTCTAATTAAGTTTAACAACGCATTTAAAACTCTCCCATTGGTGTATGGTCCAAAATATTCCGACCCATCCTTTATTAATCTACGGGTATAGAATACTCTTGGAAAACGCTCCTTTTTAATGCAAATCCACGGATAAGATTTATCATCCTTAAGTAAAATATTATATCTGGGTTGGTGCTTTTTTATTAATGTATTTTCTAACAAAAGTGCATCCGATTCCGTATTAACCACAATATGTTTAATGGCAACTATTTTACGAACTAAAATTTTTAATCGAGCACTGTCGTGATTTTTATTGAAGTATGACGCTACCCTTCTTTTTAAATTCTTAGCCTTACCAATATATAAAATATTACCCTCTTTATCGTAATATTGATATACTCCAGGAGAGCTAGGCAATACTTTTACTTGTAGTTCTACCGAATTTACTTTCATAATCCAAAGTTAAACGTAAAAATTAAACGATAATTAACGAGGTTTATATTTTTTTACAAAACTTAAAATCTTCTGTTGATGATTTTCCTTCAAACTTTTTTCATGGCATTTACAAGGAATATAATAAAGAAGGGAAACTTATCAAAGAAATTGATTATGACGAAGGTTATGAGTATAGCTGGGAGGACTTATTACAATTTTTAAAAAAACGAGAAGTAAATATTAGAGACACTAATAATACAACAATTACCAAAGAAAATGGAAATTGGCGTTTTGACTACATAGATGAAATTTACATATTCGATGTTATTATAGACGGTAAAACAGGTAAAATACTATTAGATGATAAAGATATATTGGAAGAAGGTTCTTAAAAAAACACCTTTACTAAGCCGTCTTTGTTGATTAATTTTTGAGCAGAAAATCCTTTGGAAAAACAAACTTGTAAAACCAGAATACTCTCGTTACTATTCTTATACTAGACCGCTAAATTGCTAAAAAAGCTTCTTCTGAGGTGGTTTTTTTATGTTACTTTACGATATTAATAATTAATCAAAATCATCATAACCAGTGCTATAGTGTTGATACGTCCTATTTTTAGACTTGATAAAATATAATATGACTATCCGCAATTAATCCCAGGTGTTAGTTATAGCAGCAACAACCAACCTGTCAAACAAAAGGTTTCCAAAATATCTTCTATTGAATTTATAACAAAACTCGTTGAAATAATTTTGAATATACTTTTCATTAATTACATTGTGATGAAT
>CALLUJ010000010.1 GCA_938011245.1 uncultured Aquimarina sp.
TAATATCTGCTAAATATTCTAAACAATCTAAATCCGTCTTAAATTTATCCGTGAAGTCTAAGATGTTTTCTCCTTTAAATAATTCCATAGAAGACTAATTTAATGATTATAATACAAGTATCTAAGTAAACACCTCTAAAAAACTTTATACTTATTTCAACTATTTATTGCTTAACTACAAGTCTAAATCCTTCTCCGTGAATGTTTAGGATTTCTACATTCTCATCTTGTTTAAGGTATTTTCTTAATTTAGCAATGTACACATCCATACTTCGAGAGGTAAAATAATTATCATCTCTCCATATCTTGGTTAATGCTAATTCCCTCGTCATTAAATCATTTAAATGCAAGGCTAAAAGACGTAATAAATCATTTTCTTTAGGGGATAATTTAACAGCTTCTTCATTTAAATATGACAAAAAGCGTAATTTAGAATTTAAAAAGAAGTTGCCTATTTGAAATTCAAATTGTTTACTTTCTGCTATAGTATCTACTACTTTTCGTTGTAAAATAGCTTTAATTTTCATTAATAACACTTCGCTATCAAATGGTTTATTCAAATAATCATCTGCTCCTACTTGATATCCTTTTAAGACATCTTCTTTAAGTGATTTTGCGGTAAGAAATATAATTGGAACATCTTCGTTTTTTTCTTTAATTTCTTTTGCTAAAGTAAATCCATCTTTATAGGGCATCATAACATCTAAGATACACAAATCAAAATCCGATCGTTTAAACTTTTCAAACCCTTCCATGCCGTTTTTTGCATGAGTTACTTGGTAATTATTTATGGTAAGATAATCTTTTAGTATTGTTCCAAAGTTTGGATCATCTTCTACTAAAAGTATTTTTTTCAATTCACTTTCCATATGCTTATTATATTAGAGGTAATTTAAGAGTAATCTGCGTCCCTTTTCCTTTTTTACTTTCTACAATTATTTTTCCGTGATGATCGTCTAGAATTTGCTTAACATAGGTAAGCCCCAATCCACAACCTTTAACATTATGAACGTTTCCTGTAGACTCTCTAAAAAAAACATCAAAAATACTTTTTTGAGATTTTTTTCTAATTCCAACACCATCATCTTTAATCCTCAATATAATACTATTTTTGTTATTTTCCGATTTTATGTTAATTTTTGGAGGATTTTTACTGTATTTTAACGAATTATCAATAATATTTATTATTGTAGAGACTAAATTAGATTGATTTCCTAAAACATTTGCTTTTTCGGCATTTAATTCGAGTTTTATATTTGCTTCTGTTTTTTTTATTTGTGAATCCAATTTGGAAATGGCTTCTTTTACTATAGCGTGAAAATTTTCACTTTTTTTGGATGTATTAAATTCCCCTTTTCCTAACCGTGATATTTGCAAAACATTTTCTACTTGTGCATGTATTCTTCGGTTCTCTTCATCTATCATGTTCAAGTAATTCTCTCTCATCGTTTCATCATTAACAACTTTAGGGTTACGTATAAAGTCTAATGCTAGTTTAATTGTTGCAATAGGGGTTTTTAATTCATGTGTCATATTATTAATAAAATCAGTTTTAATTTCTGAAACATTACGTTGTTTATCTAACAATTTATACGCATAGAAAAAAGTAGCCATAATTACTAGAGATAGCATTACCGAAAGGATTATCATCAGAGAAATCGATTTTATTACAAATGCCTTTTTCCCTGTAAATATTACTACTAGTTTATAATCGATTTCATCTGAGTTTTCAAAAATATTTGCTCTATAAACATTTTTCTTGGAATATTTAAATTCTTTTGATCTTACTGGGGTTAGCATTCCATTTCTGTATATGGCAAATTGATATGGAATATTAACATTGTTTTTTGTTAATTTATGTCTTAAATGAAATTCTATTTGATGTTTATTTACTCTTTTTGTTGTTGGTAGTTTTTGAGTAAATTCTGAAATTAACGATTGATATAACGAATATTCATAATCTGAAGTTGTAGATAATGCTAATGCACTATGGTGTTTTAATTTTAGACAATTAATAATAGTGTCGCTTTTTACAGCATTAACTACACTATCTAAAGCTAATTTAATATTTGAATGAAGTTCTTCTTCATTCACTTTTTCTACCCCTACATCGTAAGCACATATGTTACTAAAAATATTATCCTTTTTACTTAAGCGCTCCGATGCTTTTTTTAAAACATCAAAATTGCGTAAAAACTCTTGATTTTCTATTTTACTAGTTGCAGATTTTAATGCTTGTTTTACATTTAAATCAAAATGCCTTTCGTTGCCTTTATAAGCATCCGCTATAAGATACCCTTGCAAACAAATAATTCCTGCAAGCGAACTTGTCATTAATACTATAAGTAATCCAAAAAAGCGTTGCTTCATTTGTCAAAAATACAGCTTTAGATATCCGATTAATTCTGTTTAACCAAATGTTAACAAGTAATCAATTTTTCAATAATAATTCGAATATTTCTTTAACTTTTTTTTGAGTTTTTAACTTATTCGTATTACAAATTATATAGTCTGATAGTGGTGTTTTAACATCATCAGTCCACTGATTTTTTATTCTATTTTTTACAGATAAGACATCTACATTATCTCTTTTTATTACTCTTCGAATTCTAATATCTTCTGGTGCCGTTACAAGAATAACTACATCACAATGTTTATAGCTTTCAGTTTCAAATAAAATTGCAGATTCTTTAACTACAAAAACAGCTTTTTGCTGAGCGTACCATTCTTTAAAATGAATAGCTACGGCTGGATGTACTATAGCGTTTAGTTTTTGTAATTTTTCTTTGTTTAAAAACACTTGAGACGAAATAAACGTTCTGTTTAAAACACCTTTATCTAAATAAGCTTCTTTTCCAAAAAGTTGAATTATAGCTTTAATGATTGTTGGTTCTGAAATCATTATTTTTTTTGCTTCTTCGTCTGATATATATGTAGGAATCCCTAATTCTTTAAACATTGAACTTACCAATGTTTTTCCACTTCCTATACCTCCTGTAAGACCTACTATCATTATTTAATAACTATATATTGAACTTCTTTTTCGGATAATCTAGCATTAAAAACTAGTTTTGGAATATTATTTAACTTCAAGCTTAATGTATTACTGTCTAGACTAGCTTCACTAAGATCTACTATCACACTAAAATCACTTGCTTTTAGTTTAGGGTAATCTTTTAACGCTACACCAAAAACTACTGTAACTTCTTTAGGAAAAAGTTGTACGCGCTGCTTAATTGGAACATTTAATATTCTTATAGGAAGTAAAAATTCCCCTTCGGTAAGCTTATCAACTTTTATAGATACAGGGATTTTATTTTGTTCTATTTTTAATTGTTTCAAATTTTTATTATTCTGTAAACTTATAAAACCTTCATAATCTTTATTTACATTGGATAGTTTTAACTTTTTAGTACTTATAAATTTTAAAGTATCTAAAACAGTTTCTGGACCAAACACTTTTATTTTCTTTACAGGAGTTTCTACCCCTTTAATAGAGGTATATCCCAAAGCGTATCCTATCTTATTAATAATCTTAATAGGTATTTGTTTGGATACTATTTTACTATACTTAATATTAAGCGTATCTTTTGATGCATAAGTAATTTTACCTTCATAATTTAAACTCGACTTAAAAACATTAAGCATTTTATTCCCTGTAAAATAAGCTTCGGAAGCCGATTTAATGGTTGCCTTTCTCGGATCCAATCGTAATGTATTCCCAAACATATAAAATCGTAATAGTTGAAAACCATTCCCTTCTAATAGTAATGAAATAGAAGAATCGCTACTGGGCTCTATTAGCTGTTCTGCGTCATTTTTAATATACTCTATAGAAAAATTAATCTCTTTGCTATAATTTTTAGAAAATTGAAGGGCAAACCATAAAAATGCTGTAAATACTAAAAAAAATAAATATGTTTTTACATTTTTATTAATATTTACTTTTTTATTAGGCTGTATATTAAACAGTTTAATTTTTGAAAAAAAGTTTTGGAAACGCATCACTTGGTTTTTTTTTAAGCCAGTTAATTTTTATCGTGGATTCTAAAAACCCTTTTCCATATCCGTAAAATTGAATAGCCATAGCCCAAACACTCATTACCCCAATGGTAATGCTTTTATACTGAAAGCTTGCCATAATAAATAACACAAATACATATATTAAATATAAATCAATCCAAAGATAATATCTAAAAATCGAAAGCACCAAACTCATTACAAAGCCTAAACTAAATATAGTAGGAAACCAATAAGTAATTTTTCCACTTCCTTTGTGCCAATTATTTAAAATAGGCCTGCACTTCCCAAATTTAGTAACTTGGAGTAAAAATTTTCTCCAAGAAATTCTTCGTTTATGAAATACTTCTACTTTAGAAAAAAGTGCTGTTTTAAAGCCTAAATCCCATAAACGCATACTTAAATCAGGATCTTCTCCTGGATGAATATTCCCAAAGCCTTTCGAAGACTCAAATGCTTTTTTAGAAATTCCTAAATTAAAGCTTCTAGGTTGAAACTTTCCTAATTGCTCTCCTGCTCCTCTAATTCCTCCTGTTGTTAAAAAAGATGTCATCGCAAAATTAATTGCTTTTTGTACACCTGTAAAAGATTGATGGGCTGTATCCACTCCTCCAAAACAATCTACATAATTGTTATTCAATGCTTTTTCCACTTCTGCAAGATAATTTGAAGGTAATATAACATCGCTATCTAACACTAAGAAATAGTTTCCTCTAGCTTGTTTCATCCCATAATTCCTACTATCCCCTGGGCCAGAATTAGGTTTAAAATAATATTTAATGTTTAACTTTTCTTTAAAAGAATCAATAATATGTACTGAAGTGTCTGTAGAACCATCTTCAACAATCACAATTTCATATTCTTTATTATACTCTAGTTTTGCCATACTCTCTAAAAGCTCTTGAACTTCTACTGGCCGGTTATATACAGGAATTATAAAAGAAAAATAAAACATGGGTATTACATAAATTAATTAAGCTAATTTATGTAATACCCATTAAAGTTATAGTAATTAAATTATAAATTTACTGAAGCATTATCTTCCCGCTAAAGGACTTGCTTCCGGAAACCACTCTATAAATATATACGTCTTGATTTAAGAAATTAGAACTTACATCGGTGATAAGATTAAATTTGTGCTCCCCTTCGGAAAGTATTCCATTTTTAACATTTGCAACATAAGAGCCTGTTAACGAATATAACGAAATATCTACTTGGCTAGTTTCTACTTGAGTTAGTATTAAAACAGTATTGTTATTTTGTACTACAATTTCTACTCTAGATCTTTTGTTATTACTTCCTTCTAAAATATCGGTTATAGTACCAGAATCGTCATTAACTTGTTTACATGACAAACCTAAATCTTGAGGCGCTAAAGTACTATCCAACAATGCCTCGTCTACCGCTCCATTATCTATACACAGCCACTCTTTTAATACCGAAGCATATACCTCTCTAAAGTCTGTTTTAAATTTTAAATTTCCAACAGGATCTAAATCATTTAAATCTGGATGCTGTCCTACAAATCCATTTTCTTCTAAGGCTGGTCCAAAAAATAATATTGGGGCTGCTTGCCCATGATCTGTACCATTAGAGCCATTTTCTTCTGCTCTACGACCAAATTCCGAAATACTCATTGCCAGCACTTCCTTATCCCTGTTAACCGTTTTTAAATCTTCAAAAAACAATTTTATATTTTTAGAAACTTCTTCCCAAAGTTCTGTATGCGTTTCTGCTTGATTGGCATGGGTATCAAAACCATCTACACTTACCATATACACTTTAGTACCTAAGTTTCCTTTAATCATTCGAGATACAATAGCTAATTGTCTTCCTATTCCATTATCTGAAAATTCTACAGAATTATTAGCTGTATTATAAGCGTCCGAGATAGTTTTTGCGTAAGTAAAAGTATTATTGGTCACACTTCTTAAATAAGCTAAACGCTCTCCGTAAGTACAATCGGGCAAATCTGTAAGACTATGTCTAGCCCCTGATTCTCCTATACGTTCTAACTCTTCTGGGTTAGATACTGTAAGTGCATAATTACTTACACCTCTTCCATCAAAAATTAAATTACCAATGCTCCCTATTTGTATTGCTGCGGGGACTTCTGGTGGGTTTAACAGAAAATCTGGATGTAAGCCCTCATAGTATCTTCCTAAAAAACCAGAATCTTCTTCTTCTTTTAAATCGGTACTTGCCCATATATTAGAAGATTTAAAATGAGATAAATCCTGCCCTTCGTAACCTACTCCATGCACTACTTTCATTCCTCCCTCTCCCCACAAACCTTGTAGTTCTTTCATAGCAGGGGGTATTCCAAAATCATCACTTAACTTATATATCTCGTTCTTTTTATAATGTAGTGTAGGTCTATAGTTGGCATAAGTATCGAAGTCATAAATAGGAATTATAGTATTTAACCCATCGTTTCCTCCTTTGAGACGAACCAATACTAATATACGATCGGAATCTGCTTCTGATATAGCTTGTGTTAGCTTTGAAGGTGTTGAAGCCGTAATATTTGCATTCCCTAATAGCATACTGCCTCCTCCTGCTAAGCCTAATGCTTGCAGGAAAGATCTTCTACTCCATCGTTCGTGTTCCTGATTGTGAATATCGGCTTTTGTTGTGCCTGTTTTTGATTGTTTATGAATAGTACACATAAGCTTTTATTTTAATTGAAATTCAGGTAAACGAATAATATAATTTAACAATAGTACCACTTGGAAGGGGACTCTATCAAAATCCAAACTCCAAGTGCCATCGGTAAAATAATCGCACGGAATAGAATCTGTTTTAAATACATCTATAGCATCTTGATAATTTTCTGGAGTATTTAAACCTTTTGGTAATAAAGTATCTATAATAGCAGGAACTACTACGTTTATATCTGCACTATTATTTGATGCTTCTTTAGCAAAATCTCTTAACTTTTCACGATTCCCTGCTTTTCGATTCCAAACTCTCCAAACATAATTGGTTATTGTATCCCATCTCCCTGTAATGGTACTTGTGTTAATCCAATCGTAATCTCCTTGCCAGCCCGCTACATCTACAGGTTGAAAATACGATTGTCCTAAATTTCCAGTTTGCCAATATAAATTAAGCATATTATCCTGTTCTAAAGGAAACCCCGTAGTCTTATAAAAATGCATATTAAGATCGTAAGGGCTTTTTATTAATGTCGAAATAGATTTGTCGTCAAAAAAGTGTTCACTCTTGAACAATTTTCTTAATATAGGTTCTATCTCAAAATCTACTTCAAAATCTTTGGCTAATTCTTTTATTATGGTTGTATTTATTTCAGGACTTATAAAATATCTGTATAATTTTGTAACAATAAATTCGGCTATTAATGGTCCTTTTTCTTCAAAAAGAATATCTATAGCATCGTTATAATCCCAAGGTCCTGTTTTTCCAAAAATAGTTTTATCCGAATCGTTAAATGTCCGAATATCAAATTCAATTGGTTCACAAAATGCTCCTTTATTATACCCTGTTAAAGCTTTAGCAGTTTCTTCAATGTCTTTTTGTGTATAGCCATTATTTTCTCCTAAGGTAAATAACTCATATAATTCTCGTGCGTAATTTTCATTAGGCTTATTCTTTTTATTAGATTTGCCATTTAAATACCTAAGCATTGCATTAGTTAAACCTATTTTACGTACAAAATCTTTAAAATTACCAAGAGCATAAACTTGTAACGTATTATAATATTCAAACATATAGCTTGAGCAGTTATATACTGTATGTTGGGTTACAAAATGATTATGCCAAAACAAAGTAAGGTTATCTCTTAAACCGTTATTTAATAAATCGCTTACGCATTGTGCATATAACTCTCTCTTATTGGCATTGTTTGTTTCATCGAAATCAAAACCTTCGGATTCTAATTGTTTTTTACCCTTTCCTGCCCAAATAGGTGCTGCTGTTGGTGCTAAGTTTTTGGCTTCGTCTACAATAAGGTCTACCACTTCTTCTGGAGGTTTAGTAATCACTATATCAATCATAGCTGGTGAAACCCCAAAACAAAGCCGTCTGTAAAGATGCCTTACTTTTTGAGCATCCCACTTATTTGAAGAGGATGGCACAAAAACTTTAAGAGAACTGGTATTACAATTTTCCATAGGATTCTAATTTGAAACAAATAAGCGTTAGAAATATTAATTTGATTTGTTATTTATTAACGCTTTAATTTACAAATTATTTCCTAAAAGAGTTCTATTAATAACATTTTAACACCTTTATTTATATGTAATTCAAAATATCGCACAAATCTATTTTGACAAAACAATACATTTTTCTAACACTCGAAGTGATTTATATTCCCAATTTTGTTTAATAAATAAAAGTGTTTTTTCTGTATAAAATATTACGTGAGTTGGATCGTTTTTATACCACCAATTTTCAAAATTAGTTGCATGACTGTAAATACTTGTTTTTAAAATTAATTTCCCATTAGATTTTAATAAAGTATTAAGCAAATTAAAACTTTTATTAGCGTTATAAAAATGTTCTACCACTTCGCAACTTGTAATATAATTATATGTTTTTTGAAGTAATGATTCATCTTTAAAATAAACAGGATCGTACCCCTCTATTGTATAACCCTTTTGCTCTAACACATATTTAACTATAGCTGTTTTTCCGCATCCAAAATCAAGACCATTTGCTTTTTTTGGAAAATATTTTTCAACTACTTCTACAATAGGCTTTACAAAGTTTTGATATCTAATATCTAAAACATCATCACTATGCAAGTCATAACGCCCTTTTTCTTCTAAAGGGTTTAAATGGAATGAAGGATGTAACAGTATTGCATCACAATTAAGACATAAATAAAAAGCTCTTTTCTTATATTCAGAAAAGAGCTTAGTTCTATTGGATGTACAAAGAGAACAATTCATTTAATTATAAAGATTTAATTTTTCTCCATTTTTGTTCCCAAGTATCTAAATTATCTTCGTGCTTTTTTATTCTTTTATACACATCGGCTACTAACGGATTGGATTTATCTGCATGTTTAAAGAATTGCAAATTGTTTTGAAGTTGAAGAATCTCCGCTTTAAACTCGTCTATTTTTTTACGAATAGTTGTTTTTTCATTACTTAATAAACGGCTATCTTCTTGCGCTTTTATTTCTGCTAAACGCATATCAAACTTTAACAGTTCCGCTTCTTTCTTATTTATATTTATTTTCGCAAATAATTCATCTAAAACCTCGCTAAATTGTTGTTCTACATAGCGCTTTTTATATGGAACTGCTCCTAGTGTTTTCCACTCTGTTATTTGAGCCATTATTCCTTCTATGGAATCTACTGTTTCGGATTTTATTTTCTCTATAAAAGCGGTTTTAGCAACAAAGGAAGCTTCTTGTTTTTGATTTACCTCTTCTTTCTGACTATTTAGTCTATCAAAAAAATGATTACAAGCATCCTTAAATTGCTTCCATACCTTATCACTATCCTTGCGAGGTACATGACCTATTTTTTTCCAATCGCCTTGAATTTTTTTCATCAATTCGGTCGTAGCTTCTATATCCTCACTATCTTTATGTTCTTCTGCTATTTGAATTAATGCTTTTTTCTTAGCTAAATTTTCTAACTGATTTTCTTTTACGTTCTTATAATAATCATTTTTAGCTCGATTAAAATTGCGCTCAGACTCTCTAAACTCTTCCCAAATACTATTTTTTACTTCATTGGGAACTCTACCTATTTTTTTAAACGTTTCGTGAAGTCCTTCCACTTCTTGCATTGCTTTCTGCCAATCGCTATGATTATTTTTTGACTGAGAAGTAATACGATTAATTTGTTCTATTATTTTTTTTCGTGCCAACAAATTCTCCTCTTGTTTAGCATCCTGTTCTGCAAAATAAGCCTGACGTTTATCGTGAATCTCTTTAGTTAATTCACTAAATTTTTCCCATATCAATTCTTTATATTCTTTAGCAACAGGCCCTATTTCTTCTTTCCAAATCTTATGTAAAACTTGTAACTCTCTAAAAGCTCTATTACTATTTGTTTCTTGAATCAGTTCCTTTGCTCGATCTATAATCATTAACTTTTGTTCTAAGTTATGTTTATAATCTTTATCTCTGAATTCTCTATCCAAATGCACCACTTCGTAAAATTTATCTACATGGTGATAATAGGTATTCCAAACTACGCTATTTTGATCTCTTGGTATAGATCCTGCCTGGTGCCACTGCTCTTTAATTTCGTTAAAAGAACTAAATTTATTCCGTACAGAGGTTTCGTTATCTGCAACTAATACTTTTAATTCTTCTATAAGCCTTAATCTAACTTTAAGATTATTCTCTAAATTAGTTTGTATTGTTTTATAATACTTATTACGGTGGTCTTTATAATTAAAATACGCTTCGTTAAACGCTTTTTTTAAAGGAGTACTATAATAAAAATCAATCTCGTTACCGCCTTCTTCTATAAACTGTGCCTTACTTGCTAAAGCATTGGCATCAAAGTTAGCATTAAATTGATTCCTTATTGCTTCTACTTGCTCTTTTATAAGATGTACCGGATATTTATCTACTATTTTTTTTAGATGTTCCAATAGGCTTTCTTGAGACAATAAGGTGTAGTCTTCTGTTGGAATCTCTACTTTTTCAATCTCTTTTTCAGAATCTTTCGTTTCTTCAGTTGACAAAGTTTTTTCCTCTCCTATTTTATTTTCCTCAGAAGCTACTACTTCTTCTTTTATAACAGGTTCTGTTATTTTTTTCACTTCAGGGTTAGAAATATTGTTTTCTACATTTTCTGACTCCTGTAAACCGTCACTTATCTGATTTATAGACATTATATAATCAATTACATTTTTTCAATGCTGTAATATAGTAAATTTTAAAACTATAATAGACATCTCTGTAATATATAAAACCAACTTCCTAAACCTTTATATTTGGGCACAGACTCCTACTATTATAATTACATTTAAATACAGTATCGTACATTTACGATACCACAAAATTCAATTGCTTGCGATATTCTGTTGGAGTCTTTCCTGTATGACTTTTAAAGAGTTTATTGAAATGTGAAAAATTATTAAACCCACATTCAAAGCATATTGCTTGTACACTCTCTTGCCCTTCCGTAAGAAGTTTTGTGGCATGTACCAACCTGTATTCATTAACAAACTGAGTAAATGTTTTCCCTGTTACTTTTTTAAAGTTTCTACAAAAGGCTGGAGAGGTCATGTTAACATGATCTGAAATATCTTCTATACTAATATGACTTTTAAAATGTTCTTGTACATAATTTAACGTTCTATTAATTCTCTGGTTGTCTTGCGCTTCTGTTTTTATAGCAAAACCATCTGCATTAAGTATTTCATATTCTTTACTACCTTGTAGTTTTTTTAGTATTACCAATATATCTAACAAACGCTCAAAAGGACTTTTTTTGTACATTTTTTCTATTAACACTCCTACTTCTTTTTTTGTTTCTCCATAAAAAACTAATCCTGTTTTAGCCCTTTCCAATAGTTGCGCAATAGGCTTCATTTCTGGAACAGAATAAAATTCACCTCCTAAAAAATCGGGCAAAAACTGTATTAAAGTTTCCTTTCTTTTATTCGAAAAACTATCGGTAAATCCACAGTGAGGCAAATTAGAACCTATACATATCAAATCTCCATCATTATAATAAGAAACATGACTTCCTATTTGCCTTTTTCCTGATCCTTCATTTACATAAACAATTTCTATCTCGGGATGGTAGTGCCACACTGGAAGGTGATTTTTATTTTTAAAATCAAATCTTTTGTAAATCAATGTATTATCTAAATCGTGTGCCAAACTCTCTAGACTAGGTTTTTGGTAATGAATAGATTCTTGCATAAGTTATAAAATTGTTATAGATATATTAAATTAACTCTAAATTTAACAAAATAAATACAAAATATCAATATAGCATAAATATAAGAAAATACTGACTATCTATTAAAGCTTTACTTCTCGATATCTTTGTAGTGTAAAAAATGTATAACGAATAAACTTTTACATTATGATCAAATTAATCAAAAATGGATTGTTAAGTGTAACACTTTTAGCAACCGTAGCAGTAAACGCATCAAAAATTGTAACTACCAAAACGGCAGATGCAAAAGTTTTGAATATTACTCTTACAGAAATTACAAAAAATGAAGTTTTATCTATAAAAGATACTAATGGAGTTATATTATACACTGTAAAATTACAAGAAACAAAATCTTTTAATAAGAAGTTTGATTTTAATACTCTTCCAAATGGAGTTTATTTTCTGGAAAGTAAACAATTAAAAGAAATAACTGTTACTCCTCTAATTTTAAATGAGGATAAAGCTTCTTTTCTTTTTAATACTACTAAAACTTTTACAGCACCTACTTTAAAAGTAGACGAATCAATAGTAAGAGTCTTCTTGAAGAATTTTGACAAACACCCTGTTAATATTTCTATTTATGACTCAAAAGGAATTGAAATTGTTTCTGAATCAAACAAAGAACTCGTTGTTTATAAGGATTATGATTTTTCTAAACTTGAAAAAGGAAATTACACGGTATCAGTTTCTCATGGCGATTACACTTTTAATGAAGAAATAACGTTTTAAAAACCAATAATTATTATTTGATCGAAGAGCCGCTTATCTAGCGGCTTTTTTTATCTCCTATTACAATAAAATTAAAATATACATTAGGACATTGTTGTAAAATTGCATCCTAAGAACTTGCATTTATTGTTTAAAAATTGGATACATAAAATTATCTAGCTGCTCATATTCTATTAAAAAAGCATCATGCCCATGAATCGATCTAATTATTCTATGGTTTACATTATTACGTATTTCTCTTAATAAACTTAATGTTTTTTGATCTTCTTTTAATGTAAATAATGAATCAGAATCCACGGTAACAATGTGAATATTTGCTGTAACAGCATATATTGCCTCTTTAAAGTTCCTATAATGTGTAGAAATATCTATAGTACTTAATATATAATTAAGTTGTTTATAAGAAGCTAACGCAAAACGTTCTTCCAATTTTTTACCATGATATAGCAACCAACTTTCAATATTAAAAATACCTAAAGAATCGTTTTTTGTTCTATTAAATTTTAATGTAAATGATTCTGGCGTACGGTACATTAACATAGCATGCATGCGAGCATCATGTAACGGATTGCTAGAATTTAATAAAATTACTTCCTGTACTTTTGTATTTGCAATTACCCAATCACTAGCCTTCCAATCGGTAGCTACAACTACTAGATTTTTTGCCAAATTAGGCTTCAAAACAGAAAGCTCCCAAGAAATCCCACCACCTAAAGAACCTCCCACATTCGCAAAAAGTTTATTTACTCTTAATTTTTCTAAACCTATAGAAAATAATCTTGCTATATCTTTTGCTGTAAATATTTTGTAATTATCAAAAAGGTTTTCTTCTAAACCATCAAAACCATTTCCAGGAATATTAAATGCAATTACAGTATAAACATTGGTATCAATTGCTTTTTTAGGACCTACCAAACTACTCCACCATCCATCGGGACCACTTACTTGTGAGTTTCCTGTAAGGGCATGGGTAACTAATACCACAGGCGCTGTACCTAATGTTTGCCCAAAAATTTGATAAGACAAATTTACCTGCGTGGTTTCCCCTGCAAAAGTGGTGTAATTTTCAATACTGATATACGATAAAATTTCGTTCAATCCTATGCTTTTTAAATTATGAAGTGTTACAAGCAAGGCAAAGATTTTTTATAAAAAAATCTAATGTTATCTATCCATAAATAATATAGGTAGAATTTAGCACCTTCTTTAATTTCTTAAAGGGTTGCTAAGGCATCAATGGGTCTAATCCCTCCGCCTTTCTCGATAACAATCATCATGTAAATGAAACGTAAGTGCAAATATAAGTATTAATTTTGAAAACAAAACCTACAAGAATTTCTTAATTTTACGCTCTTAAAAATATCACTTTGAATAACCGAAAGTTAAAAAACAGTGAATTAGTTCGTAAAACTGTAGAAGAATTTAAGCAAGCCGAAAAAACTCCAATTATTGTTATTTTAGACAATATTAGAAGCTTAAATAACATAGGCTCCGTATTTAGAAGCGCTGATGCTTTTTTAATTGAAAAAATTTATTTGTGTGGTATTACAGCTACGCCCCCGCATAAAGATATTCAGAAGACAGCTCTAGGGGCTAGTGACACTGTAGTTTGGGAGCATGTTGAAGATACTTTAAAGCTTATTACCAATCTTCAACAAAAAAACATTCATGTTTGCGCTATTGAACAAGCAGAAAATGCTATTTTTCTGAATGATTTTCAACCTATAAAAAACCAAAAATATGCTATTGTTTTAGGCAACGAGGTAAAAGGAGTGCAACAATTAGTCGTTACAGCAAGTGATTCGGTAATAGAAATCCCTCAACTAGGAGCCAAACACTCTCTAAACATTGCTGTTACTAATGGTATTGTTCTTTGGGACTTATTTAGTAAAATAAATTACTAACATACTCGTTTTTTAATTGACGTGAATTGTGGACAAATCTAATGCTTGCCTTTTTTTAGTATTTTAGCATTGTCCCTTTATTTCTAAGTAATTGTTATGAAAAAAATCCTAATTCTTATCTTTTTAATATGTGCTTCTTTTATGATGAGTGAAGCTTATGCTCAAGAACCACATTGTTATAACAAAAAAATTCGAATCAAAAAAGTAAGTAAACGTCGAAAGGGTAGTCTAGTTGGTGTAAAGGGCATAGACGATAGAAAAGTACTCAAAAAACAAATGAAAGAACGCACCAAAGAACTCAAAAGAAAAAGAGAAGAAGATAAACGAGCCAAAAGAGATTCTATAAAAGGGCAGAAGGAAGAAAAACTGGATGATAAACCATTAAACAAAGATATTCCTGTAGAGGATAAATAAACGAAAAGACTATCTAAAAAGATAGTCTTTTCGTTTATTAAATACAGCTAACACTCTTTTATTTAAAAAACCCATCATTTTTTGAGCTTACCTAAAGCACAAAACAATTTCATACCCCATCAAAAGTCTTTATCTTCGCATATTGCATAACATACGTTACCTATTAACGTTTTTATGTTAACTGATTTTAGTCTACAACAACTAAAAGCAAAACAATATCATGGGAAAAGAAATGACGCTCGATGTACTATCGAGTATTAAAGGTGCTTCGGCATCCAAAGTAGTGGAGGATCTTTTTGAGGTAATCAAAAAAGGTCATATAAATTCGAATACTGTAGTTAATACCAATGTAAATGCTGTAGCTATAGACGATTTACGTCCAGATGAAGTAATCAATAGCTCTGCAACAGAACGAAATTTAATTATTGAAAATTTCCCTAAAGAAAAAAATGGCTTTTTAGTAGTACCCAAAGTAATTGAAGAATAGGCATGGCATCAACAATACAAGCTTTACATAACAAGCTTCAAAATAAAGAAATTTCGTGTACCGATTTGGTACAACAAAAATTAACACAATTAAAAGAAAGTAACTACAATAGCGAAACTACTATTTTAGATGAGTATGCTCTAGATTTAGCTAAAAAAGTAGACTCAAAAATAGCCAATGGCGAGAACATTGGACTTTTAGAAGGTATCCCTTTTGGAGTTAAGGATGTGTATTTGTTACAAGGCACCTATAGTTCGGCAGGTTCTGATTTCTTAAAAAAATACAAATCCCCATACACAGCTACAGCTATTCAAAAGTTATTAGATGCTGGAGCTATTCCTGTAGTTAAAGAAAACTGCGATAGTTTTGGACATGGAAGTAGTTCTGAAAACACCGTTTTTGGTGCTGTAAAAAATGCTTTAGACGCTAATAAAGTAGCTGGTGGTAGTAGTGGTGGTAGCGCCGTAAATGTTGCTAAGGACTTTACTACCTTTTCCATTGGAGGAGACACTGGTGGATCTATCCGCCAACCTGCGGGATACAACAAAGTATATGGTTTAAAACCTACTTATGGTCGTATTTCTCGTTACGGATTAATGGCTTATGCCTCTTCTACCGATTGTGTTGGACCAATTGCTCAAAGCCTTGAAGACATCCAATTGGTATTAAATGTAATGAGTGGTAAGGATTATAGGGATCAAACAAGTTATGCCTCGAAAGCTATTTCTAACGAAACAGTAACCAACACCTTACCTAAAGGAACTAAAATAGGATACTATAAAAACTTTATAGAAAGTGACGCTTTGGCTCCTAGTATTAAAGCCAATTTTGAAACCATGCTTGCTACGCTAAAAAACGAGGGAATGGAAATTGTCCCTTTAGATTTTTTTGACGGTAACATGCTAGTTTCTACTTACTATGCTTTGGCCATGGCAGAAACCGCTAGTAACTTAGCTCGTCTAGATGGTACTAACTATGGTCCACGTGCCGAAGGTAATAGTTTAAAAGAAATTTATTCTGTAACTCGTTCTGAAAATTTTACGGAAGAAACACAACGAAGAATTGTTGGAGGTAATCAAGTATTATCCCAAGGACATTCCGAAGAAATATATAATAAGGCACAAGAATTAAGAGGACAAATTAGTCATCATTTTAATGAAAATTTTAAAAAGGTAGACATCGTATTATCTCCTGTTACTCCTAATCCTGTACCCGAAATTGGAAACAATTTAAAAGACCCTATGACCATGTATCTTTCCGATGCTTATACGGTAGGATTTAGTTTAGGTGGACTTCCTACCTTAACTGCACCTTTAGCACTAGAAACGGGAGTGCAAATCACAGCCGCAAAAAAACAAGACGCTATTTTGTTTACTTGCGCTAACTTCTTAAAACAAGTATTGTAATGGAACAACTCACCGCAACTTTAGAAAAACTCGGGTTAGAGTTAGTTATTGGAATAGAAACGCATATTAGATTAAACACAGCTACCAAATTATTTTGTAGCTGTGCTAATCAAGAAAACGAAACTCCAAACACCAATATCTGTTCGGTATGTACTGGACAAATGGGAGTATTACCTGCTATTAATAGCGAAGCTATACGCAAAGCCATTTTGTTTGGTAAAGCGGTAGATTCTTCTATGAAAAACGAAGTCTTATCTTGGGATCGTAAACATTACGAATATCCAGATCAGCCTAAAAACTTTCAGCTTACTCAATTTCATAACCCAATTATCCCTGACGGGGAGGTAAATTGTTACCGAGACAACGGAACTGTTTTTAGTGTACAGATAGAACAAACACACCTAGAAGAAGATGCTGCCAAACTAATGCACGAGGGCAAGCAAAGTTTGGTAGATTTTAACAAGTCTGGTGTACCTTTAATAGAGGTAGTAACCACCCCTTGTATTCGAAATATAAAGGATGCTGCTACCTATGCGCAATACCTACAACGTATTGTTCAAAATTTAAAAATATCGGAAGCCAACCTAGAAAAAGGAGAGTTTAAATCCGATGTTTCTGTGTCTTTACGCAAAAAAGGAACTACAGAGCTTAACCCACGTACCGAAATCAAAAACTTAAACTCTTTTAAGTTTATGGTAGATGCTACCGTGGAAGAAGTGCAAAAGCAATTAGCGCATTACGAGGAGCTTAATACCTTCCGTCCAGATCAAACCACAGTATTATGGGACGAAGCCTTAAAGCAAACCAAAGTAATGCGTAAAAAGGAGTTTGCTGCAGATTACAGATTTGCACACGAGCCAGACATTCCTTTTGTTAATATAAAGTCCGCTCTAGAAACACTTACAGTAGACACTAGTCTATTGCCTTACGCTATAGAAACGGCTCAAATTAATGGTGGTGTGCGTCCTCAGGATGCTAAATTTTTTACTTCCGATCCTTTACGATCCAAAGTCTACTTAGCTATTAACGACACTATACAAGACCCGTTATTTGTAGCTAAAACATTACTGAATAATCTAAAGCCTGAGGCTTACGAAAAAGCAACCAATACGGTAGCTTTAACAGATATGTTTGCCAAATTTAAAGCAGGAAGTATTACTAATGTATTACTTGCCAACGCTATTAAAGAGTTGTTGAATAATCCAACATTTAATTATAAAAAATACTTTGCCGACAATTCTATTTCAGACGAAAGTCTTATCCAGGCCATAGACCAGGTAATTGCTGCTAACGAAGCTATTGCTTCCGATATTAAAGCGGGAAACCAAGGTAAGGCTGGTATTTTAGTAGGTAAAGTAATTGGCATTGTTGGTAAAGGCGTGTCGGGTAAAGTAGCTCGCGAAAAAATATTAGAGCGTTTAGCAGGTGGCTCTGAAAATAATAATGGTAAAAGTACTTCTACCCTTACGGGAGAAGAAAAGGCGGCAGATATTAAAACGGAAACGGTTGTAGAAGAAGAATTACGCCAAATTCCTATAATCATCAAAGACAATTACCGTACGCATATAATTAAAGATTTATCTGAAAGTAGCATTAACCAAACTGTAACGGTCGCTGGATGGGTAAATAGTGTTCGTGATCACGGAGATTTAGTTTTTATAGATTTACGTGATTCTAGTTACGAAGTACTACAAGTACGTATTAACGGAAAAGACTTTGATAATTTAGATGAAATTTCGAAGCTTAAACCCGAATCGGTAATTACGGTTAGTGGTAAAATAGTACAACGTAATGAGGACGATTACAATCCTGGAATTAAATCTGGAAAATTAGAATTAGATACCGAAAGTTTAGAAATGCTAAACTTATCTAAAACCCTTCCTTTTGAATTAAAAAGAGCCGCACGTACTAGCGAAAATATACGTTTTAAATATAAATTCCTTGACCACCGTAGTGCCGAATCTAGAAAGGCAATTATAAATCGTCATCGTGTAATTAAATTATTACGCGATATGTTGGACGAAGATAACTTCCTAGAAGTAGAAACGCCTATCCTAACTGGAGGTACCGACGAAGGAGCACGTGAATTTATTGTACCTAGTCGTAAATTTGCAGGTTCTTTCTACACCTTACCACAAGCACCTCAGCAATTTAAGCAAATGCTAATGGTAGGTGGTTTTGAAAAATATTTTCAAATAGCACGTTGTTTCCGAGACGAGGATTCTCGTGGTGATCGTCAGCCCGAATTTACACAGTTAGATATCGAAATGGCATTTGCTAGTATGCAAGATATTATAGATTTAAACACTAAAATGTTTAATAAAATAGTAACCAAAGTTTACGGTAAAAAATGGATTTTACGTCCGTTTGAAGTAATTACCTACAAAGAAGCTATGGACAAGTATGGTTGCGATAGACCAGACTTACGCTTTGGGCTGGAAATGCAAGATATTACCCAAATTGTAAACGGTACTACCTTCCAAGTATTTAGCAAACCCATTGAAGCGGGTGGTATTGTAAAATGTATTAAAGTAGATGCGGCTTCTCAAGGAGGTAAGCGTATGTCCAAAGGACAAATAGAAAAGCTTACTGCTACTGCTCAAGAGCATGGTTTAGGTGGTTTAGCTTACATTATTGTAAACGAAAATGATTTACAATCGCCAATTATCAAATTCTTAGGAGAAGAAATTGCTGCAGGAATTATAACTGCCACGAAAGCAGAAGTTGGAGATATCGTATTCTTTTCTGCTGCAGATTACACTACTGCAAATAAGGCTCTAGATGCCGTACGACAAGAACTAGGGGCTATGTTAAAATTGATTAACCCTAAAGAACTTCGTCCAGCATGGGTAGTAGATTTCCCAATGTTCGAAAAAACGGACGAAGGCCGTTGGACATTTACGCATAACCCATTCTCTATGCCTGCTATTTACGACTTGGAAAAACACATGAATGGTAAAGAAGATGAAATAGGAAGTATCATTGCCCAACAATACGATTTAATCCTTAACGGATACGAAATCGGAGGAGGTTCTGTACGCGCGCACAAGCCCGAAATTTTAGAGGCCACCTATAAAAATATGGGTTACAATAAAGAAGAAATGATGAAGAGTGTAGGCACTATGTACGATGCTTTCCACTACGGAGCTCCGCCGCACGGAGGTATTGCTTGGGGTGTTGACCGTTTAATGATGATTTTAGAGAAAAAAGCTTCTATCCGAGAGGTAATGGCCTTCCCTAAAACAGGTTCTAGTGAAGACTTGTTATTTGGTAGCCCTTCTCCATTATCCGAAACTAAGGTTGCAGCAGCGAATGTAAAATTGATTAAAAAGTAGAGTACGATTTTCTCTACTTTTAAAAATATTTTGATAACCAAGTGTAAATTTAACATTACTAAAGTCGTATCCAGTATAGAAGTTGTAGAGGAATATGGCACTGCTAGAGTTTGTTTACTTAGTCTCAAAGAGTATTAAAAATGGACTAGTCCAACTCTAAATTGGGGGTGTGATAGTTCAATAATTGTATATTAAATTTGGAGACCGAATAGTTCTTAATTTGGTAACGAGCCCATACAGAGTTTTAATAGTATTCCCTAAATATAGCTAATTAAATTCGCTATATTTCATGTATTTACAACTATAATTCCCCCAAAAATAAACGACTTTAAATGAAGGAATACCTACGACTCCAATTCAAAATAATAAACCGAAAAATGATTGATTTTGGAATTCCTCTTTCAGTTGGATACACACTCATTACTTTTATTTTTATCTTACTATCCAACTATCTATTTGAAAGATTAGAATATGCAAATTACGTTTATGCTCTTTTTGCATTAAGTTTTGTCTTAAAATTAAGTGACACCAAAAGAAATGATTTCTTAAAATCTATTTTCAACAAAACAGACTACAAAATATTGAGGATATTGGAAAACATTATTTTTTGCTCTCCTTTTACTGTATTTTTAATCTATCAAAAACAATTTGTTATTCCTTTTATTTTGATTTTTTGTGTAACATTCGTTGCAATGTTTAATTTTCGTTTAAATCTTAACGTAACAATCCCAACACCATTTGGTAAAAAACCATTTGAGTTTCCAGTTGGCTTTAGAAAAACATTTTATATTTTCCCGATAGCATATTTTTTAACTTATATTTCAATATCAATAAAAAATTTTGGCTTAGGTATTTTTTCTATGCTAATAATTGGATTTACTTGTTTTTCTTACTATTCAAAAATCGAAAATGAATATTTCGTATGGAATTACAACTTATCTCCTAAAGAATTTTTAGTAGAAAAAACAAAAACGTGTTTAATCTACTTTACACTTCTTAACTTACCAATTACGATAACTTTAAGTATTTCATTTTTTAAAGAAATAGATATTTTAATTGTATTTCTTCTTTTGTGTTATACATACCTAGTTGCAATAGTATTTGCTAAATATTCTTCTTTCCCCAACGAAATAAATATATCTCAAATAATTTTAATTGCAATTAGCTTGTTATTTCCGCCTATACTTCTAGTATTTATTCCTCTTTCTTATTCCCAATCAATTAAAAAATTAAATACTGTATTAAATAATTAAAATTGAAAAATTATCAAAATTCTATGGTAAAAAACAAGTCTTAGACTCAATAGATTTAGAATTTGAAAAAGGCAAAACATATGGAATCGTCGGTGAAAATGGAGCAGGAAAAACAACACTCTTTAGATGTATTTCAGGACTCGAAAACTATAAAGGAACTATTTCTTCTGAATATACTAATCTAAAAGATCATTTAGGACTTTTACAAACAGAACCTTTCTTTTTTTCAAAGATAACTGGAAAAGAATATATTCAATTACTTGCCAACGCAAGACAAAATAAATTAACCCATATTGAGGATAGAAACATATTTGATTTGCCATTAGCACAATATGCTTCAAGCTACTCTACCGGAATGAAAAAGAAATTGGCTCTTACTTCCGTACTTTTACAAGAAAATAATGTGTTTATTCTTGATGAGCCTTTCAATGGTGTGGATATTCAAAGTAATTTAGTTATTACAGAAATAATAAAAAAATTAAAGAAGATAGTAATTATATCCTCTCATATATTTTCAACTCTAGCGGAAACCTGTGATGAAATTTATTTAATGAAAAACGGAAAAATAATAAAAAAAGTAACGGAAGCCAATTTTAATAATCTAGAAAAAGAAATGAAAAATTTTACGCTTGGCAACCAAATTGACAAACTGAAATTGGAATAAATATTAGTTGATAATACGATACTCATAAGCTATAGTTAATAAAGCTGAATATTTTTTTGGGATGCGTAATTTAAACCTTGGGCAAGGTTTAAATTACGCATCCCAAAAATTGATAATAGGTCTATAGTCTCGTCCACGATCTTAGCCCTACTTACAGGCTAAGGCATCTACATACCGGGCCCCTTTTTCTTATGTTTTTTTCTTGATGGGGCAGCTGAAGTTTTAGGTTTTTCTTCTGTGAATCTTTGTAAATCCTCATATGCCTGCCTAGATGAATTAGGAGATGGTGGACTAAATTTGCTTCTACTAGTATGTTTTACTTTTTTACCAGATTTCATCGTCGTTTCTTCGACGTACCTTTCAGTTGGCATTCCATTTCTATTTACAGTTTGATTCTGCGCAGTATATTTTTTTGTAGATTGTACCTTATTTCTTCCCACGTTATCTGCATTTTTATGATCTGTGGTAATTCTACCGTGTTCTTGTGTATTATTATTACGAAAATATGATGTTTGATTCGGTGTACCTTTATTGGTGGAACCTATAAATTTATCTGTATTATACACATGATCCATATAACCTTCGTGTTTGCGTTTACTCATAATTTTGTTTTTAAATTTTAAATTCTTAAACTGAATATTCTTCTTTTATCTTATGATTTTATTTTGCTGCAGCAAATAATCCCTTATACTATAAAGACCATTAAGACAACATTTACCCTACAAAAATTAATCCTTTACATCAATTTATATTTTAAATACCCCAATTAATCTAATGGATTTATTTGTAATTTTAGTTTTGTAGCAAGAAGCACACTACTTTAACTCTGGATTCCTAAGCCATTAGTATATATTTTAACATCTAGACCTGGATAACCTTCTGTTAAGTTCAGACAATAGATAATATGACTATCCGTAATTAATCCCAGATATAAAAGCTTGGCAAAGTCGCCCTTTAGAAGCTATGTACTGCATTGTTTAGCTGGATGCCATGCATTACAAAGTTAGAGTTGAAGGAAAAGTTGTTCATAAAGCGATTTATAATATTTTAGGTATTAACCGCGAGGGACATAAAGAAATATTGGGAATGTATATTTCGGAAAGTGAAGGCGCTAACTTTTGGTTACAAGTCCTAACAGATTTGGAACAAAGGGGGCTCAAGGACATCCTGATAGCCTGCACAGATAATTTAAAAGGCTTTACACAGGCTATCTTAAGTATTTATCCTAAAGCAACAACACAGCTCTGTATTGTGCACCAAATTAGAAATTCTTTGAAATATATAGCCTCCAAAGATCAAAAAGAGTTTTTAAAAGACTTAAAATTGGTTTATCGTGCCCTTAACAAGGAGTTGGCAGAAGACGAACTCTTAAAATTAGAAGAAAAATGGGGAGCTAAATACCCTGTAGTTATTGAGAGTTGGCAACGAAACTGGGAGGAATTATCACAGTATTTTGATTTTGGACCTCAAATAAGAAAGATGATTTATACCACTAACGCTGTAGAAGGTTTTCACAGACAAATCCGAACAGTAACCAAAACTAAGGGGGCTTTTACTAGCGATATGGCACTACTTAAACTGGTATACTTAGCAACAAAAAATATTGAAAAAAAGTGGACAACACCTCTTCAAAATTGGAGCTTGATTATACAGCAATTATATATTAAATTTGAAGATTGAGTGATACTCGATTTAGCGACTAAACCCCATATTAATTTATAATCAAAGTTACTTCCTGTATTTCTAGTATTTATAAAAAATCGTTCTCATTCAATTATTCTTTCTGTTTCCATAAAGCTAGTAAACTCTATCAAATCCCATTCTCCCAAAAGTTGCTTTTCAGTAATCTGAATTTGAGAATCATCGTCACTACTACACGATATTATTGCAACACCCATTAGCATCAGCAAAAAACATCTTTTCAAATTTTTACATATCTAAACATTAATCTTCTTTAAATTTAGTAATCTACCTCAACATTTTATTTAGTATTCCCAATGCACCTCTTATAAAAGTAGCACTCGTAAGTACTTTTACCACTGCTTTAGTGGTGCTATTACTAGTTGACCTCGTAAATCTTCTTTTAGTTGAAGTGGACTTTCTATCCAATTTTTCACGCTCTTTCTTGGCTATTTCTTTAGCTTCGTCCGCCTCTGCCTTTTTAATCTTTTCTGTAAGTAACTCCAACGCACTTTCTCTATCAATAACTTCGTTGTATTTTTTAACTAAATTAGAAGCATCAGTAAGTGCTTTTAATTCACTTTTAGTTAATATATCCATTCTGCTCATTGGTGCTCTAAGCATAGTTTGCGCCAAGGGAGACGGACGTCCTTTTTCGTCTAATGCCGAAACCAAAGCTTCTCCTATTCCTAAATTAGTTAATACCTCAGAAGTATTATAAAACTCTGAAATGGGGTAATTTTCTGCAGTAAGTTTAATTGCTTTCCTATCTTTTGCCGTAAAGGCTCTAAGCGCATGTTGTATTTTTAACCCTAACTGTCCTAAAACACCATCTGGAACATCTGTAGGGTTTTGAGTTACGAAGTATAGTCCTACCCCCTTGGATCTAATTAATTTCACAATATTTTCAATCTGATTAATTAGGGCATTAGAAGCTTGATTAAAAATTAAATGTGCCTCATCCAAAAACAATACTAACTCTGGTCTATCACTATCTCCTTGCTCTGGCATTGTACTATATATTTCTGCCAATAGACTTAGCATAAATGTAGAAAATAGTTTAGGTTTATCTTGAATATCCGTTAAACGTATAATGTTAATATAGCCTCTTCCTTCATTATCTTGACGTAATAAATCTTCTATTTCAAAAGATCGTTCTCCAAAAAACAAGTCCCCTCCTTGTTGTTCTATTTCTATTATTTTTCTAATAATAGAACCTGTAGAGGTTTTAGAAATGGAACCATATTCTTCTTGAATTTCTTTTTTTCCTACACCAGTGGCATATTGTAATGCTTTCTTTAAATCTGCTAAGTCTAATAGTGGTAGTTTATTATCATCGCAATATTTAAAAATAACAGATAAAATTCCTGCTTGGGTTTCGGTAACATTTAAAATACGAGACAACAATACTGGTCCAAATTCACTTACCGTAGCTCGTAAACGTGTTCCTGCCTGCTCAGAAAGTGTTAAAATTTCTACCGGAAACCCATTCGCTTCAAAAGGAATCCCAATTTTTTGGTGTCGTTCGTCAATTTTTTCATGCCCTGAGCTTGGTTGAGCTATTCCACTTAAATCGCCTTTTAAATCCATTAACAATACTGGAATCCCTTTATTACTAAGGTTTTCGGCTAATACTTGCAATGTTTTAGTTTTTCCTGTACCTGTAGCACCTGCTATTAACCCATGACGGTTTAAGGTTTTTAATGGTATTTTAATTTGAGCATCTGCCAAGGTTTCTCCTTCTAGCATCCCTGCCCCTAAAGCAATAAAATCTCCTTTAGTTGTATAACCTTCTTTTATATGATTAATAAAGTTTTGTGTTCTACTCATTTCTATAATTTTGTAAACCGAATTATAAGTTTGTCTAATTTATATTGTATCTTAAATATCATGCGTTTTGGTAATTATTGATAATAAAACATACAATAATATACTTACTAAAATCCCTACGTAACCCAATATAATAACCAAAGTAAGTGCTGTTATAACTAAAATATAACGCATCCAATTATTTCTAAATCCCCATGTATTAAATTTAAGTGCAAATAATGGTAATTCTGCATTTAATATATAGCTACAAAAAACCACAATAGCCATTAAAAAATATGTATTGGTTAGCCATACTCCTATAAAGCTTTCTGGTTGGTAACTCCCTACTAAACCTAAACTAATTATTAAAAGCGTGTTTGCTGGAGTTGGTAACCCTATAAAAGAAGTGGTTTGTCGAGTATCAATATTAAATTTTGCTAAACGATAACTCGATGCTAAAGTAATTATAAACCCTAAAAAAGGGAGATAGTCCATAGCATAAGTGCTTGGTAATGTAATGGGAAAAAAATCCTGTACTAAGTGCGATTGTTTCAACAATTGAAACATAAACATTCCTGGTACAAGACCACTTGTAATCATATCTGCTAACGAATCTAGCTGTAAGCCTAATTCACTTTGCACTTTAAGTATTCTAGCAAAAAAACCATCAAAAAAATCAAAAAATATACCTAAAAGCGCAAAAAAGGCTGCAATTTTTAATTCATTAATACTAGCAAAATATACAGCTATACAACCTGAAAAAAGATTAAGTTGAGTAATTGCATTAGGAATGTACGATTTTATCGACATATTATTTGTTATTAGGCTTTAAACACAATATCGTTACACAAATAAAGTTTAATATATGATAAAAAAACAACATCTTTGTAAAAAAAAATCTTTGAAAAGATTAGTATTCGTATTATTAGCATTGATTTTCTGCGTAAGTGTAAATTCTCAAACCAGCAGTTACTCTAATGAGTTTTTAGCCATTGGTGTGGATGCTGCTGCTTTTGGTAAATCTAATTCTGTTGTAGCTTCTACAAAAAATGTGAATGCTACCTATTGGAATCCCGCAGGGCTTACCAATATAAAAAATAAACAAATTGCTTTATTACACTCTTCGTATTTTGGCAATATTGCTAATTACGATTTTGCCGCATTTGCACAGCCTTTAGATACCCAAAGCGCTTTAGGTATTTCTGTAGTTCGGTTTGGAGTAGATGATATTCTAGATACTCGTACACTTCTAAATAGTCAAGGTGATCGTAGTAACCCTAGACCTTTTAGAGATCTTCCTCGTTTTTCTACTGCCGATTATGCTTTTACCGTTTCATATGCTCGTAAACTTTCCGAAAAAAACTTTAGTTATGGGGTAAATGCTAAAGTTGTACGAAGAATAATTGGAGATTTTGCTTCTGCATGGGGGTTTGGCCTTGATGCTGGTATACAAGGAAAGATTAAAAAGTACACTTATGGGGTTATGGTAAGAGATATTACGACAACTTTTAATTCTTGGAAAATAGATGATGATATTTTTGATACAGAAAGTACCGACCCTAACAATGCTTTAAATAGACAAGATATACCCGAAAAAACTGAAATTACCATACCAAGTATTCAAGCTGGTCTTGCTAGAGATTTTGATTTATATCGCAGAGATTTAATTTTAAATGCTGAGATAAATTTTAATATTCGGTTTGCTGAATCTAGGGATTTAATTAGCACTTCTAATTTGAGTGTTGACCCTGCTATTGGATTTGATTTAGGCTATAGAAATACTGTTTTTATTAGAACTGGTGTTGGAAATTTTCAAAGAATTCAAGATTTTGACCAAAGTACTAAACTTAGTTTTCAACCTAATTTTGGGGTTGGATTTCAATATAAAGGAATTTCTGTAGACTATGCTTTAACTGATATTGGAGATCAAAGCGCCGTTGTATACTCTAACATATTTTCCATAATTGTAGACTGGAGAGTTTTTGGAAGACGCTAATAACATATTAAGGCCTCCATTGGTTTGACCCAACTACCTCTAGATTTGTTTTTTGAACGTAAACTACAAAACTTAGTTCTTCTAAATTATAATCTACATTTTCAAAAACAATCACTGGTTTATCTTCAGTTGATGTTATTTTTTTGTCCATAACAATATTGGCTTCAATAAGCTTTCTATTTCTGTTTTCTCCTCTCTTAACATTGGTACTATGCTCCTTTAGCAACATTGCTGTATTCACTCGATAATTTCCCAAAGTTTTCTCCAAATTGTATTTTAACTCAATATTTTTACCTCTTTTTATTACAGAAGTAATAGTTATAGGAATTTGTAATTTTTTTGAATTCAACTTTAAAAGTTGATTATTTAAAGCCCTTTTGTCTGAACCAACAACATGAGTATTCCCATTAATTACTAACTGAGGTGTATAGATACTACGTCCTCCAAATTTTTTTCCATAATCACGCTGATAGTTAGAGTAATTTGCTTTACTAAAAGGGTCTCTCCATCCTAATCGATTCCAATAATCTACATGGTATGCTAGTGCAATAATGTTAGAGTTTTGATTATCTGAAATAATTTCTCTTAATAAATTATCTGCACTTGGGCAACTACTGCATCCTTGGGAAGTAAACAATTCCAAAACCACATTGTTTTGTTGAGATACAACTAGAAATGAATTTATTAAAAATAATCCTAATAATATTATACTTTTTCTCATAATAATATGGTCGTTCTTCTTAAAACAAACTAACAATTATCTATTAAAACACCAAAAGCTACCTAAAATAGGTAGCTTTTGGTGTTTCAATTATATTTTATTCTATCTTATAATAGAGAGTCTATAGCATCTGTATAAACATTTTTTGGAGATGCTCCTACTTGGCGTCCTACAATTTCTCCATTTTGAAAAACTAAAACAGTTGGTATGTTACGTACTCCATATTTTGCAGCAAATTCTTGGTTGGCATCTACATCTACCTTACCTACAACTGCCTTACCATCATATTCTCCACTTATTTCTTCTATTATTGGACCTACTTGCCTACATGGACCACACCATGCTGCCCAAAAGTCTACTAAAACTGGTTTGTCGCTTTTTAAAACTACTTCCTCAAAAGTAGCGTCTGTGATTTCTAAAGCCATATTTAATTCTTTTATGGTTATTAATTTCTTTACACAAACTTAGTCAATTATTGTTCTATTACTTACAAATTAGAGTAACAATTTTAATTATAACCTTATTTATAAAACAACACTATATACTTAACTGCTATTAAAAAATAGCTAATTGTTTATTTTTTAGATTAGTCAACTATTAATTCTATGACACACAATAGAGTTATATGGGAATGCTATTAATAATTCTTCTTACTCTTTTTTAGTTGAAGAAATCAATCTAAAATCTATACGGTGAGCCCATAAACCTACCATAATCATAGCAAAACAAAAAATAACCCTATTAAACCTTGATAATTTGTACGCTTTTTTTATGTTATTTTTATAAAAAACTATAGAAACTAATTTAATTTATAGTGCACCTGCTCTTGCTCCAGTTTTTCGAGTAACGTGGGACGTATGTATATTTTTTTACTTCTGCTAGGCATTTTAACTACTATTTTTTCCTTACGTTCAAACACTTCAAAAACTAACGCTTTTTGTGAAATACTTTCGTCCATTTCCTCTTCTACTGGAGGGAAATTCTCTTCCTCTAGAATTGTTTCTATTTTATGTATTAATTTTTCGCTAAGCGAATCTACATCTAATTGTAGTGTAAGTTTATTCGCTAGCTTAGGCACAATATTATTTAATAGTGTAAAACTATTGAACTGTATTCGGGCATCTCCACGTTTTCCCGTTTCTTTATTTATATAGCCTTCTCTAACATATAATTTTACATGCACAAAGTTGTTTTTTATTAGATAAGGTCTAAATCTTAAATAATCTTCTCCAAAAATTCGAAACTCATATGCCATATCATAATCTTCTATAAAAAATGTAGCCCAACCTTTACCTGTTTTAGTTACACGATGTTCTACCGAAGTAACTACTCCTCCAAAGGTAACTTCTCTGTTTACTATTGCCTCTAAATTGGCTAAATCTTTAAGTGTATTTTTACAAAAATGCTTAATAGCAAATCTATGATCGTCTAGAGGATGTCCAGAAATATAGATCCCAACAACTTCTTTTTCTTTAGCCAGTTTTTCCATAGTCCCCCATTCTTCGCAAGGTGGAATACTAGGTTCTTCAATTTGCACTTCGCTACTATCTCCAAATAAACTTACTTGAGATGAGTTTTTACTTTCTTGAAATTTATTTCCAAACTTTACTGCTTTCTCTAAAAAAGTAGCCTCACTACCTGTTTCTACTCGGAAAAATTGTGCTCTGTGAGTATTTCCTAACGAATCGAAACCGCCTGCTAAAGCCAAACTTTCAAATGCTTTTTTATTGGCTGCTCGTAAATCGATACGTTTAGCCAAATCGAATATAGAAGTATATACTCCATCTTCTTTTCTATTTTCAATAATTGTGGCTACTGCACCACTTCCTACCCCCTTAATAGCTCCCATACCAAAACGCACTGCTCCTCTGTCGTTTACCGAAAATTTATGGTAAGATTCGTTTACATCAGGACCTAATACTTCTAATCCCATACGCTTACACTCTTCCATAAAAAAGGTAATGGTTTTAATGTCATTCATATTATTAGAAAGTACTGCCGCCATATACTCGGCAGGATAATGTGCCTTACAGTAAGCGGTTTGATATGCAATCCATGCATAACATGTAGAATGCGATTTATTAAAAGCATAGGCTGCAAATGCTTCCCAATCCTTCCAAATTTTCTCTAATTTATCTACGGCATGTCCTTTTGCTGAAGCTTGTTCTAAAAACTTCGGCTTCATTTTATCCAATACATGCTTCTGTTTTTTACCCATTGCCTTACGTAATACATCGGCTTCACCTTTTGTAAAATCGGCCAATTTTTGCGACAACAACATTACTTGTTCTTGGTACACCGTAATTCCGTATGTTTCTGCTAAGTATTCTTCGCAAGCATCTAAATCATATTCAATCTCTTCATCTCCGTGTTTCCTAGCAATAAAACTAGGAATATATTCCATAGGCCCTGGACGGTATAAAGCATTCATAGCAATAAGATCGGCAAACACCGTTGGTTTTAACGATCGCATGTGTTTTTGCATCCCAGGAGATTCGTATTGGAACACCCCTACTGTTTCTCCACGCTGAAAGAGTTCGTATGTTTTTTCGTCGTCCAAAGGAAAATTTTCTGGATCTAGCTCTATTCCATGTTTTGCTTTTACAATTTTTACAGTATCCTTAATTAAGGTTAGTGTTTTTAATCCTAAAAAATCCATTTTTAATAGCCCCGCATCTTCTACTACCGAGTTATCGAACTGCGTACAGTACATATCCGAATCTTTGGCTAAAGCTACTGGAACAAACTTCGTAATATCGTCTGGAGTAATAATAACTCCACAAGCGTGTATTCCTGTATTTCTAACCGATCCTTCTAAAATATGTGCTTGATTAAGTGTTTCGGATTCTAAACCTTCGCCTTCAGAAATATTAAGTAATTCATTAATTTTTACTAACTCCTCACTATTAAATTTCTTTTTTAGTACAGCCTCGTCAACCCCAATAATCTTTTTTAATTTGGACATATTTGGAATTAACTTTGCCATACGATCTGCATCGTGAAGCGGAAGATCTAAAGCTCTTGCCGTATCTCTAATAGAAGACTTAGCCGCCATGGTACCATACGTAATAATTTGGGCTACTTGGTTGGCTCCATACTTTTTTATAACATACTCCATAACACGCCCTCGACCTTCATCATCAAAATCAATATCAATATCGGGCATACTTACACGATCTGGATTTAAAAAACGCTCAAAAAGCAAATCGTACTTAATAGGATCCAAATTAGTTATCCATAAACAATAAGCTACTGCCGATCCTGCTGCCGACCCCCTTCCTGGCCCTACCGAAACCCCCATATCTCTGGCAGCACGTATAAAATCTTCCACAATTAAGAAATACCCTGGATAGCCTGTTTTTTCAATTACTTTAAGCTCAAAATCTAGACGTTCGTCTATTTCTGGTGTAATTTCCTTGTATCTAATTTTTGCGCCTTCATAAGTTATATGGCGCAAAAATTTATTTTCTCCTCGTTTTCCTCCGTCTAATTTATCTTCTTCAAATTGGAACTCTTTAGGAATATCAAAAGCAGGCAATAATACATCTCTAGCTAGTGTAAAAGTTTCTACTTTATCTATAATTTCCTGAATACTGGTAATCGCTTCTGGAATATCTTTAAATAAAGATTTCATTTCGTCCGAGGACTTAAAATAGTATTCTTGATTAGGCAATCCATAACGATAGCCTCTTCCTCTTCCTATGGGTGTTGCTTGTTTTTCTCCATCCTTAACACACAATAAAATATCGTGCGCATTAGCATTTTCTTTTTCGGCATAATAGGTGTTATTGGTAGCCACCAATTTTATATTATGTCTTTTTGCAAATTTTATTAGTACTTGGTTTACACGATCTTCATCCTCTTGCCCATGGCGCATTAATTCAATATACAAATCGTCTCCAAACTGTTCTTTCCACCAAAGCAAAGCTTCTTCGGCTTGGTTCTCCCCTATATTCAACACTTTACTAGGTACCTCTCCGTACAGATTCCCTGTAAATACCATTACATCCTCTTTGTATTGCTCTATTATTTTTTTATCAATACGGGGCACATAATATTTTCCATCTACAAAGGCTATAGAAGACATTTTAGCCAAATTAAGATATCCGTTTTTGTTTTTAGCAATCATTACAATTTGGTAACCGTTGTCTTTTACCTTCTTATTGGTATGATCTTCACAAACCTGAAATTCACACCCCACTATAGGAGTAATTTCCTGCTCTGGTATATATTCGTGTAAAGGTTCTTCGCCTTCTTCTAAACGGTTTTCTTTGGTAGCTTCATAACGAATTAAATTTTCATCGTTACGCACCTTTACGCCTTTATTATGATTAATTACTCCATTTACAAAATGAAATGCCCCCATCATATTGGCATGATCCGTCATTGCTACTGCTGGCATTTGGTGCTTTGCTGCCGAACTTACTAATTGGGGAATACTAATGGTAGATTGTAATATGGAAAACTGCGTGTGGTTATGTAAATGTGCAAAAGCTGCGTTTTCTAATGTCGCTAAATTTTCTTTTAAATCTGCAGCCGAAGGCGTGTCGTCTATTAAATGCTTTGCTAATTGCTTCTTAATTTTTTCGGAAGCCTTTTTTAGATTAATATGCTTTAATCCAATTAACTCAAAAGGTTGTTTATTTACCTCTCTAAATCGATTAAAATATTCGCTATCTACACCTAATTGGGCAACCGTGTATTGCTGCTTACGTATCAATTCTAAAAAACAACGTGTAGTTGCCTCTACATCGGCAGTGGCATTGTGGGCTTCTCCAAAACCAATTCCAAATAAATGTTTATGCAATTCGGTAAGGGTAGGTAATTTATATTTTCCTCCTCTACCTCCTGCTATTTTACACAAACTTGCCGTGTCTTCCGTACAAGTGTCCAATACTGGCAACGAAGCCATAGGGTTTTCTACTCCTTCTCTATAGAATTCACAACCCATTACATTTACATCAAAACCCACATTTTGACCTACCACAAACTTGGCCTTTGCCAATACTGCATTAAATTTTTCTAATACCTCCGTTAGTAAAATACCATTTTGCTCTGCCAATTCTGTAGAAATACCATGAATCTTTTCGGCATCATACGGAATATTAAATCCTTCTGGTTTTACCAAATAGTCTTGATGTTCCAAACAATTCCCCACCTCATCGTGCAACTGCCAAGCAATTTGTATGCAACGTGGCCAGTTATCGGTATCCGTAATAGGTGCCTTAAAGTTTTTAGGTAAACCTGTTGTTTCGGTATCAAAAATTAGGTACATATTTTTGGGCTTTGAGGTGTTTAGTATTCATTAACAAAACTGAAGCATAAACACTAAGCTTGCTTCTCGCTTTATTTTATTAAATATAAGGGCGTTTCCCTACGGGTCGGGCTTTCCGCTATATCTTTTTATTTGGATACGCTATGCTCCTCCAAATAAAAAGGATGCCACTACAATCCCTAACGCAATTAGGTTATAAAAATACAAGCAATACCTGTACAAATTTCTATGTCTCTAAAAAGTAATTAGCTTTTTTATTAACGGAGCTGGATTATTCATTGACTTTTTTTAAATAGTACTTTTTTCTAATTTTTCATTGATTATTACAAAAAGGATGGTCTCTAAAATGACCGATAAAGATAAGGATTAATATACACCTTAATTGATGCCTTTATTGCTAAAACCAAACTTAAAGAGCTTATATAAAATAACAAAACCCCTAAAGTACTAAACCTTGAGGGTTGATTATTATTTAAATGGATTGAAAATCCGTTCCATCATAATTTTTTATTCTATAGGCGCTCTAAAATAATTTTTTCAGGATATAAAGGTTGTATTACATCGCTAGATATCAAGTCCCATTCTAACTTATTAGCTGAATTTAACTTCACATTTATTTTACTCAATGACCCTAATTGATATTCACTAGTTATGGTAATAGTAGCTTGGTTTCTACTTGTAAAAACTCTAGAAATTGTTTTTTTATTTGAACCACCACAATCTAGAAATTGATTTTGAGAGATGTATGCTATACAATGATTGCCTTCACCATCATTATCTAGATACCATTTCTTAGATTCACATTTCCCAAAACAAACGCAAGGATCTCCTGTAAAGATTCAGGAGTCAGGGTCGCACTCATCCAAAGAATCATTATCAGGTGGAGACAACGGTCCTGAAGGAGTTGGAGATATCTTGAATAGAGAGGGCTCCTATATTTTCTTTTTCACCTGTTCGAACAGTCTATATCCCGTAGTGATTTGGAATAGCTACAACATTCTCAAAAAAATAAGGTCCACCGCCATGTAGTATTAATTTATTTTGATGAGAAGAAATATATCCATGGGTTTCAAGACCGCCAGGTTTATATTTAGGACAATTATCATCTTGTTTTCTACAAGAGCAATCGGGTTGCAAGACATACCCCTTGGGACAACTTTTACTAGCACAGGACCCGTGAAGTTTAGGCTCACACGAGCATGTTTGGGTATTTAAAACGGTACCCTCACTACAGGTTTTATTACAAAATGGATCGGGGAGCGAATCAATGGGTTCACACTAATCGGGATCACATTCACACTAATCGTAAGCAATACTACTGAGATCACACGAATCACCTGTCCTATTCCATTTTTTTTCAACTAAAAATAAATACCTAATCATCCTTTTTTCAATGAACTACCTAAACTTTACAGATCTACTAAAAGAGGGAGTTTTTCTTGCTAGCAAAGTGTAAAATTGCCGTTACCACCAAAGCAATCTAAAAGCATTTAAGTTTCTAGAATAGGCATCTTAAAATTGGCATTTGATGTAGGGTTTACTTATTTATAATTGTCTTTATACAAAAAAAATAAATATTATGCCTAAAATTAACAATAGTAAAGCAATGTCCGATGCTTTTGAACAAGCAAGTAATAATACTTTAAGTCAATCACAAAAAAGAATTGAAAAAGAAGGCTTCAATCCTCATAAAAGAAGTGATCTCAATAAAGCAATGAAAGAGGCTAAAAAAGCTGATAAATTTTTAAAAATATCTAAAGCACTTAGACCTTAAAACACGTTTTTTTGGAGTGTGGTGGCTCGCCAAGACGCCATACTCCAAAATGCAAGGCCTTCAATGCTGTATGAACTGAATGTAAGAATCCGCTTTTAGCGGAACTAGCAAAGCGGAACCAAAGCGTAAAACGATTGAGGCCGTGGGATTACTAAAATTTATACAAGAAAAAGAGTAGATTTTTTTTAGCCAACACATCACAAATAAAAACTGTTTCCAAAAAACAATGGAAAAAATGGTTTTATAATTTAGAGACAAATGGCTATGCTTATTTTATGTATGGAAGCTTACTTTACAATCAATTTAATGATAAGAAAGAAGCAATTACCTATTTAAAAAAAGGGGTTTCCGCAAATAAGGCTCCCAAAAAAATTAGACAATTAGCTTCTGTTTTTTTAAATGAAAAGGAATATAAGCGTTCAGAAGCTTTATTAAAATTCAATATTGGAAATGAACCTTATCGCTTACAACCCCGTGTGGATTTAGCTAAATTTTATCTTTTCCAAAAAAATTCCATAGAAGCAAAAAAATGGATTCAATCAATAATTGATACCCCCATCAAGGTTCCTTCAAAAAAAGCAAACGATATTAAAAAATGGGCTGTAGAAACTTACAAAAAAATGTAATTAACAAACATATATTACCTTTTTTAAACTTAGTTTTTAAATTACATAAAAAGCCAAAACAAATCCTTAACATACAAAAGTTACAAATTAACGCTTCCCTTTTTTCTTTACTATGGATAAAGTATGTCTCTTCAAAATTCGATAACTTTCTTTCTGTACTTCTGGATTATCCTTCATACCCCATAAAATATCGGTAGCTTTTTTGCGTGTTTTTTTTATTTCTACAATTGGTATGGGATAATCCTCGCCTATTGCAAAACCTAAAAATTGTTGTTCCAAAGGAGGCACCAAATAAGGTTCGTGAATATAATTAGTAGGAACATGTGCCAACTCTGGAATCCATTGTTTTATAAATTCTCCATCGGGATCATGTTCCTTACTATTTTTTACAGGATTATAAACCCGTAGCATATTAATTCCTGTTTCTCCTGCTTGCATTTGTAATTGAGGAAAGTGTATGCCTGGCTCAAAATCTAAAAATTGTTGCGATAAATGTTTGGATGCATTTTGCCAAGGTTGCCATAAGTTATGAGTGTAAAAAGAAACTACCAAAGCCCGCATTCTAAAATTTAAATAGCCTGTAGCATTTACACAACGCATGCAGGCATCTACAATAGGATATCCTGTATTTCCTGTAATCCAAGCTTTGTGATAAGCTTTAGAAACACTTTTTTTAAGTTTATGAAAACCTTTGTTTACACTTTCAAACTCCATAGTGTCTTCCATTTCAAACTTTTGTATAAAATGTGCCTGCCAACGCAATCGCGAGGTAAATCCATCTATACTGCGTTTAGCTTTAGCTTCTACCCTAAAAATCTTAGCTGTTTGCCATACTTGTCTTATAGATAAATTACCCCAAGCAATATAGGGCGATAGTCTGCTACAACTTTTACGGGCTAAAATTGGTTTTGAAATATGTGAATTATAATTTTTATACCTTCCTGTAGCAAAAAAAGAATTTAGGTACCTAAATCCTAATTGTGTGCCTCCTTTTTGAAAAAGCGTTTCTTTTGGAGTCTCCAAATTAGTGGTATCAAAATAAGAGGATACTGTATTTAGTGTTTCCAAAGAAATTAAATTAGCCTCTGCTAGATTGTTTTTTACAATAGGTTGACTCATATATGCTTCCCAATGTGCTACCCAATCCAAACGATTTTGCAACCCTCTTTGCACTCCGTTAGTAATACTCTCTTCCCATTGGATTCGATTGTTTTTACAAAACCAGAGTACTAGTTTATCTCTCTCGTAAGTAATTTTAATTCCCGTTTCCTGATGAGAAAACAAATGTTTAATTCTCCAAAATTGTTGTAGCTTTTTTAAGGTAGATACCACTTCACTAGTTACTATTAAAAGCCTAGTATTACCCGACTTTAAATCGGTATTCATATCCTTTAAAGATTCTTTAATAAAATTCCAATGCCTTTTGCTATAATGCGCATCTTGTTCCAAACTGGGTTCAAATATATAGAGCAACAATATAGGTAAACCTGTAGCTATTGCCCTTTGTAATGGCTCGTGATCTTGAAGTCTTAAATCCCTTTTAAACCAAACTACCGATATTTGGGACTTAGTATTCATTAGGATGGTGTATTATATAATTTGCTCTTTTAAGATGTGCTTCTAAAGTGGTATTATCCATTTTATCTAACAAACGATACATCATAGACATTCTTGGATTGGACTGCAACAAATTGCGTTTTACATATAAAAAATTCCAATACAAAGCATTAAAAGGACAAGCCTCTTCTCCTGTTTTTTGGGCTACTTTATAGGTACAACCTTTACAATAATTACTCATTTTATTAATATAACTCCCGCTAGAAACATAGGGTTTTGTAGCTACAATACCACCATCTGCAAATTGACTCATCCCTCTAGTATTGGGTAACTGCACCCACTGTATTGCATCTGTATAAATCCCCAAATACCATCGATCTACCTCGTCGGGGTGCGTTTGAGTAAGCAACGCATAATTTCCAGTAATCATTAATCGCTGTATATGGTGTGCGTAGCCTGTTTGCAAACTTTGGGTAATCGTATGCTTAAGGCAATTCATTTTTGTTTTTCCTGTCCAATAAAAATTAGGCAATGGATTGTTGTTCTCTAATGTATTTAGTGTAATATAGTTTGGCATTTTTGCCCAATACATACCGTACATATACTCGCGCCAACCTATAATTTGTCTTACAAAACCTTCGGTTTGTGTTATACTTATTGTGTTTTTATTTTTTTCCCAATGTGCAATTACTGTTTCTACAACTTCTAAAGGATGTAGCATTTTTACATTTATAGCAAAAGATAAATTACTATGAAATAAGTAGTAATATTCGGTATGCATGGCATCTTGGTAATCTCCAAAATGTATTAGTAGATGTTTGCAAAAATAATCTAATAGTGCTAACGATTCTGTTCTAGAGATTGGCCAATTAAATTGAGAAGGAGAAATGGAACCCATAGTTACAACCTTCATCTTTTTTAATAACGCCACTATTTTGGCTGCTTCTTTTATTTGTAATTTTGGAGGTGGAATTAGGTGTTCCCCTTTCCATTTTTTACGGTTGTTATGGTCAAAATTCCATTTATCACCTTCTGGGTTTTGACTGTCCAACATTAATACATTATACTTTTTCCGCATATAACGATAAAAGTATTCCATAGTCCACTGTTTTTTACCTTCGAAAAAAGTAGCTAATTCTGTACGGCTACTTAAAAAATGTTCGGTATCGTAAGAATGAACTGGTATTTTTAAAAAACGTGATAATTCTTCTAATTGTAATTGCAGGCGATATTCGTCTGGTTGTTGATATTGAAATTGTTCTATTTTATGCTCTATGCATAATTGTTGAATATTTTTTTGAAGGTTTTGTTTATTATTAAAATAATCTAACGAGTAATAAATTACTCGGTGTCCTGCTGCTTGTAATGTGTTTGAAAAAGATCGCATACTCATAAAAAAAGCTACCACTTTTTGAATATGATGTACTACATAATCCGTTTCCTGACGCATTTCCATTAATACATAAATTACCTCATCGTCAACCTTCGAAAACCACGAATGCTTACTATTTAATTGATCGCCAAGTATAAGTCTAAGTGTGCGCATAAAGTTATATTATTTTAAAACAGCTTAGGTTGTAGCCATAATTTTTGATACTTAGCATTGGGATCGTATCGCTTAGCTTGCAAGTCTACATTAAAGGTTCTATCTCTAGGATCATTACCTACACCAGCTACGTAACACCAATTGCCATAATTACTATGTACGTCGTAGTCTATTAGTAAAGATTCAAAGTAAGCTGCTCCAATGCGCCAGTCTAACTGAAGGTTTTTTGCAAAATACGAGGCTACATTTTGTCGTCCCCTATTACTCATCCATCCCGTTTGCTGTAACTCTATCATATTGGCATTTACAAAATTACTTTGGGTAGTTCCTGTAATCCATTGTTCTACTAATTCTGAATTATTTTGCCAATTATATACGCTATTTTTAATTCCTTTTTGTTTAAAAATAGCATCGCCATATCTTAAACTGATGTATTTAAAATAATCGCGCCATAATAATTCAAAAAACAACCAATACGTAGACTCGTTTTTCGTTACTTGTTGTTCGTATTTTTTTAACTGATTATAAATAGTGTTTGCCGATATTGATCCATTAGCTAACCAAGCTGAAAGCTTAGAGCTATATTTGGTACCCAATAAACCATTACGTGTTTTTTTGTAATACGATACTTGTTCCGTTTTCCAGAAATAATTAGTAAGATGTTCCAAGGCATTTGCCTCTCCCCCTCTAAAAGGAAAAGCTGTATGCACTGGTGTACTAAAATTTTCGAAACCTAAATCTTTAATTGACGGAATAGTTGTAGGGTTATCAATTTTTTTTTGTTCAAAATTCTGTTTAATTATCACTAAACTTCTAGGCTGTACTTCCTTTTCTATCCACTTCCTAAATACAGTAAAAACTTTTGGTGTTTCTGAAAATTGAAAGGGCATTAAATTGGGGGAAAATAAAAATTGCGAATATGCTTTTACAAAGTTTACTTTATTAGTTTTAGTTGCTTCTTTTAGAGCTTCCTCTACCACTCGCTCTTCCTTAGTCCATTCGTCTTGAAAATAAATATGGCTTATTTTATGTACTACTAATAGCTTAGGAATATAGTCCTCTGGCTTACCTAAGTAAACAAACAAAGGAATAGTATATTTTTCTAATGTGCTTTTTAAATCTTCAACGGTTTCTATCAAAAATTTAGCTCGATATTTTTCTGTTTTTTTAAAACCAAATTTATTTAGCTTAAATTGTCTTGGGTCAAAACAATAAACGCCTATCACATTTTTATGAGAATTGGTAGCTAAAGCTAAAGATTCTTGATCTTTTACTCTTAAGTCGTTACGAAACCAAACTAAGCCTGTACTCACTTTTATATCTGTTTACTGTTATTTTTTGATCGTCTACATTTTTCGCTACAGTATATTACTTGTTCCCAATCTCGCTCCCATTTTTTTCGCCAAGAAAAAGGTTTTTTACACACAGCACAATCTTTTGTTGGTAAATGTTGTTTTTTCATTATGGTACTTAAACTTGGATTATGCATTAGAAAATTTATTACACTATAGGATTACTTTAAAAGCAAACACCTCGTTATTATTTTCTATGTTAACTATAGTAATACTATGCTAAAATTAAGAAAACACTTATTTTTATTGCTCTTCCTGATCTTTTAACGAAGTTTTAATACATAATTCAGCTTAAAAATTCGGAAATTCGTCGGCTCTAGCATAAGGAAAATCGCCTATTTTAGACAAACTATAATAGTTATTCAATCCCGAAATACCCACCCCATTTAAAGCTTCTAAATCTAAGTCTAACAAAATATTATTGGGCATTACTATGTATTGTACTTCTCCCACAATTAGCTTAGTTCCGTTAATTGGAATATCTATTTCTTCTTTAAACTCTAACCCCATTTTAAATTGGCTTTCTTTTACATAAGGCGCTTTAAAGTTACCTATGTATTCTTCCGTTAGCTTACATGCTTCAAATTCTGAAACTTCTAATTTTGTAGAAGTGTAATGTGCGTTTTTTATAAATTGAGGATGAATGTGATTAATGGTATAACAACCATTTTCCTTAATATTAGCTAAGGTATGCCTAGGCACTGTGGTGGGTCTAGTAATAAAACCAAATAAAGCGGGTTCGCTACCTAAGTGTACTACGGAACTAAAAATAGCTAAATTAGTAACTCCCAAATTATTAATAGTACCAATTAAATTACCTGGCTTAATCCCCGAAGCACTATTTATTAGACGAATTCGGTCTACTTTACTTAGGGCTTTTATATCTTGTTTAGAGTATATCATACTACTTATCGTTTGCTTATTTTATTTCCCGTTATGGCTCTTTGCCTAGTGCATTTAAACCGTGTTATGTCTGGATTTCGTTTTTTTAAATGTTTTTGACTTACACCGCTATTTACTCTTTTTCTCCAACGCTTAAAACTGCTTAGTTTTAAGTGTGTACGCATTACTTTAATAACTGCTTTTTCTGGAAGATTAAATTGGTATTCAATGGCTTCAAAAGGGGTTCGGTCTTCCCATGCCATTTCTATAATGCGATCTATCTGTAGAGGGGTTAAATGTGATTCTGAAAACTTGGAGATAACTTTAGTTAAGGCTTGCATAGTTATTTTTTAACTCCATAAAGATACTTTTGTTTAATTTATTGTGTTAAAAACTAAACAAAAATTATTGTTAAAATACCTTTGCGTTAGGGATAGTAGTGACATCCTTTTTTGTTTTTTTATAGAAGTTATTGAATAAAAACAAAAAAGATATAACGGATAGCCCGGCCACAAGCGTAGCAATGTGGAACGCCCTAAATAATTTCCTCTATTTTTTTAATAATTTGCGGTACACTTAATCCACAAATTTCGTATAACTCTTCTGTAGTACCATGGTCTATAAATTGATCCAATACACCTAATCTTTCTATGTTTCCTTTGTAATTATATTGTTGTGCTGTTTCTAATACTGCACTCCCAAAGCCTCCAGAAATTACACCGTCTTCTATGGTTATTATAGTATTATAATTTTTAAAAACAGACTTTAAAATAGTTATATCTAAAGGTTTTACAAACAACATATTAATATGGCCTACATTTGAGAATTTGTTGTTTCGTAATGCTTTCGAAACCTGAGTAACCATTTTACCAATACTTAATATACAGAGTTGCGCTCCTTTTTGAAGGGTTTCTGATTTTCCTATTTGAATTTTTTGAAAGGAAGCTTTCCAATCTATTAATACTCCTTTCCCTCTTGGATAGCGAATAGCAATAGGCTTAGATAAGCCTAAGGATGCCGTGTATAATAAATTTCTAAATTCAATTTCGTTACTTGGTGCTGCAATAATTAAATTTGGAATACAGCGTAAATATGCCATATCAAAAACACCATGGTGGGTAGCGCCATCTTGCCCTACCAAACCAGCACGATCAACACAAAAAATTACGGGTAAGTTTTGCAAAGCCACATCGTGAATAATTTGATCGTAAGCTCGTTGTAAAAAAGTAGAATAAATTACACAAAAAGGTATTAAGCCTTGTGTTGCCATACCTGAAGCTAAAGTTACGGCATGTTGCTCTGCTATACCTACATCAAAAGTTCGTTCTGGAAATTGATGCATAAGGGCATTAAGTCCACTCCCTGTGGGCATTGCTGGTGTAAGTGTTACTATTTTAGTATTTGTACTAGCTAACTCCAATAGGGTATCCCCTAAAACTTGTTGGTATTTTGGAGGTTCTATTTTGGATTTTTTAGGAAGTAATTCGCCTGTTTGTGCATTAAACTTCCCTGGGGCATGATACGTAATTTGATCTTTTTCTGCTTGTTCTAAACCTTTTCCTTTTGTGGTTATTAAATGTAATAACTTAGGACCCGATTGGGTTTTTAAAATATTCAATTGCTTTATAATTTCGTTTATATTGTGCCCGTCTATGGGTCCAAAATAATTAAAATTTAAAGCTTCAATAATATTCGGTTGCCGATTTAGTTTTCCCAATTTTGCTTTGGTAAAGTAGTTTTTTAATGCGCCAACACTAGGATCTATACCTATGGCATTATCATTTAAAATTATTGTAAAATTAGCCTTGGTAACTCCCGCATGGTTTAAGGCTTCAAAAGCCATTCCTCCTGCTATGGAAGCATCTCCAATAATCGCTACATTATGCTTACTGGTGTCTCCTTTTATTTGTGCTGCTAAAGCCATTCCTAAAGCTGCGGAAATTGAAGTAGAGGAATGTCCCGTTCCAAAGGCATCGTATATACTCTCGCTACGTTTAGGAAACCCACTTAAGCCATTAAGTTGCCTATTGGTTTCAAAACTATTTTTTCTACCGGTTAAAATTTTATGTGGATAGGCTTGGTGTCCCACATCCCAAACTAAGTTATCTTGTGGAGTATTATAACAATAATGCAAAGCTATTGTAAGCTCTACAACGCCTAAACTAGCACCTAAATGCCCTTCTTTGGTGGCTACTATATTTATAATAAATTCGCGAAGCTCTTTTGCCAAGGTAGGCAACTGGCTTATCGATAACTTTCGCAAATCGTTAGGAGTATTTATTTGGGATAATAATGTAGCCATGGTGCAAAAATAAATTATTTAATACAGCTAATACCTCCTAATTGAAAATTAGCCATACACTTTTGTACATTTGATAAAAAAAATTATGGAACTGGTTTTTGATGATGCTTTTTACATGAAAAAAGCTTTACAAGAAGCTGAGTATGCTTTTGAAAAAGATGAAATTCCTGTAGGGGCTATAATTGTTGTGAATGATAGGATTATTGCACGTTCGCACAACTTAACCGAATTACTAAATGATGTTACTGCACATGCCGAAATGCAAGCTATTACTGCAGCGGCTAATTTTTTAGGAGGTAAATACCTAAAAAAATGTACTCTTTATGTTACTTTAGAGCCTTGCCAAATGTGCGCTGGTGCTTTATATTGGAGCCAAATAGATAAAATTGTTTATGGGAGCTCAGACCCTAAAAGGGGCTTCCAAACAATGGGTACACAATTGCACCCAAAAACTAAACTTGTTGGTGGTGTTTTAGAAAAAGAATGTGCCACTTTATTAAAACGCTTTTTTATTGAAAAAAGAAATTTAAATTAAGTTACTTTATTTGGAATAGGTATTACGATATTTGTTACTTGAAGCATTGAATTGTTGTTATGAAACTTCTTTTCTTTTTATACTTTAGCTTTTTTTCCTTTATGCTTTTAGCACAAAGAGAACGCTTTTTGGCATACTCCGAAACCGATTCTCTTTACAGAGAGGATCAGTTTTATGTAAGTGCCACGTTTCATGTAATAAACCAAAGACCTAGCGGTATAGAACAATCGGGGTTTTCTGGAGGTATTCATTTTGGATTTATAAGAGACTTTCCACTAAATAAAAGAAGAAACTGGGCTTTGGGTTTCGGTGTGGGTTACTCTTTAAATGTGTATAACCACAACCTTGTTCTTTCTAAGGATTCCGATACAGGAAAAACACTTTTCCGAGCCTCTACCACCGAAGATAATATTAGAAATAACCGCTTTAGAAATCAGCTTGTCGAAATTCCTATAGAACTTAGATGGCGAACTTCCTCTCCCGAAAATTATAAATTTTGGCGTATCTATTCGGGCTTTCGATTAGGCTATATGCATTCCTTTTCTTATCAATCGGAAAGTGAAGACAACAGAAAAATAACACTTCGTAAACCCGATGGGTTAGAACGCTTTAGACTGGGTACTTCGTTAACTTTTGGTTTTAACACGTTTAATTTTAATATTTACTATAGTATTAATCCCTTTTTTAACAATTCTGTTGCTATTACAGATAGCAGAGGAGGGTTCTCTACTGTAAAAATTGGTTTGTTATTTTATATTCTTTAAATTACCTACTGCACTTAAAAGTTAACGTAATAATTTTATAATTAAAGCGTTATACCATATATTTAGAAAAACAACACAAACTAAAACGCAATGTTTAAAGCCAAGCTTTTCATTTTTGAAAGAGAATACGAAATCTTAAAATTTAAAATTCAATATAACCAGAACATAGATGCCGTAGGAATGCCTATTGAAAGAGTAAATGGAAACTTTATTGACGTGGAATTTTCTTCTATAAAAAATGAAAGAGAATTTTTTGAAGTAGCTTTTTCTAATAGAAAAACGGTTAAAGGTTATGTTAGATTTTATAGGCGAGATGGGTTTCAAAAATTTTATGACTACGAATTTGCCAATACATATATCGTAAATTTTAACGAAACCTTTGATGCTGTTAATAATAAGCCTCTGACTACAAAGGTACAATTTAATGCTGGTATTGTAAAAAGAGACGATGTTATGTTTGCCACCAACTGGAATCCGAGTAATCCTTTTGAAAAACAAGCTGCTCCAACTGTAATTGAAAATGAAAATCTAGAACCAATTATTACAGACGGCTATTATACCGATCTTACAGGAGAAAAAATAGACGACTATGAATTAGTTAGTGGAGAACAGGTCTACTATGTATTGCATACTACAAATGCCATAGGAAAATATCTAGATTTAGACTTAACCAACACCCAAAACGACTTTAAACACAACGGCAAACTACTTGTTAATGACATTCTAGAAGACCTAAAAGTAACCGCCGATACTCAAAAAATAAAATTAGAAGTAATAAGACAAACCAACTAAGCTATGCCTACAGTACGATTTAAAGGAGAATATTCACATATTACTTTTACTTCTCCCGATCTTAAAATATTTAGACCCAAGATTAACAAAGCCTATTTTGCTACTGCAAAAATTGAAGAGGTTACCACAACGAGTACTACCCAAACCGTACAAGAAACCTATGTAGTAGCGGGTGGCGATACGCTGAGTAAAATAGCCTCTAAAAAGGGAACTACGGTTAATGCCATTATTGAAAGTGATAATAAACTAACCGAAGCTAATAAAGACAAACTGAAAGTAGGGCAAAAAATAACCTTACCTAGTACAATAGCTACTACCGAGACCAACAAAAAAATAACTTTCGAAAAAGTAAATGAAGGTACTCTAGATAGTGAATTGTACCTAGTGGTAGAAACCGAAGGTTTCCAAGGCTATAGTTTGTATTTTAATATAAAACAAGGCAAAGAAAAAGGTATTGAAGAAAAAGACGGGCTAATTACCTTTAAAGATGAAGATGGTAATTATAAAACCAAA
>CALLUJ010000011.1 GCA_938011245.1 uncultured Aquimarina sp.
GAACACCTGAATTAATTTGTTTAATCGCTCGTTTTCGTATTTCATTTCTACTTGAGGAATCTACTGATCTAAAATCCATATCCTTTATAAGAAAAAGATACGAATAATATTTTATTTAATTATATTACCGCTATGTTAATATTAAAGATAAACACAAAATGTTATATTTGGCTTCGTTATAATCCGAAACGGAAGTGCTTATCTCCTGCCCTACGTTCCTTATACCAACCGTTAGCCGCAATTCAAATAATATTATGAAAATTGAAAAAAAAGGAAATACACATATACTACATGTACATCCAGAAGCTAGCGAAATTAAAGGTACTGTATATTTAAAAGACAAAGACGGTACCATACTTGACTCAATGGAAATTAAACCACTAAAAATAGTTAGAAGAATATATTTCATATTCTATACGAGTGGAGATTTTGAGCAAGCAGCAAGAACAAGAAAAAGAGAAATTGAAGCAAGGGATAATGAGTGGAGCTATATTTTCATAAAACAATATGAGGATTTATGGGAAATTAAAAGTTTCGTCGATGAGTCAATTAAAAAAGTAAAACAAAACGGATGGCTTAAAACAACAGAAGTTTGCTTTTATTCTCATGGAGGTACCGATGGACCTGTAGGTGAAATAAATACGTCAAAATATAATTTAGCTGACGAAACAGGAAGAAAAGAATGGGATTCTAAACAGATGAGCCTTGATGGATGGAAACAAATAGATTTTAATTTTGATCCAGATAATAGCATTGCAGCATTTTATGGATGTAAGAGTATAAATTTTGCTGAAAACTTTATTGATATACAAAATGTAAAATATACTGTAGCGCATGGCGGTAGTAGTGCTGATTCAGAATCTTTCAAAGAATTTGATCCAAGTTGGTTTACTTTTTCTGGAGAAAATATATACTATATATCACCAACAGATGTAAACAACTCTTTAGCACCTGTAGAAATAATTAAAAGCGGTAGACGTAAATGGGAAAGGTCAATCGAAAATGACAAAATCACTACAAATGTTGGACTAGATCCAAAAGGTAATATTTACGGATGGGGACAAAATGGAGAAGTAAAAATTAGAAAAGAGAATATTAAATACCTAGATTAGTAATTATGAAAAATATTACTAGAATTATTGTACATACAATTTTGATATTTTCATCAATATCTTTTTTGTCTGTCATCTATTCAATAGTGAGAGACTTTCCTAATTATGAAGCAAAATTTGGATTCCCCTTATTATATTATAAATCTTTCTGGATATCCGATGGATTAAGATTTTCTTGGAATGGTGTGAACTTAATCTTAGACTATCTATTTATTTGTATCGTCTATTTTGTATTCTGGTTAATAAAAGAAAAGCGGCTAACACTGTATAAAAAACATAGGGAGGATTAAGTTTGTCCGAAAGGTTTGGGCTTTTCTACTATGTCGCCAAATATAAATTTGGTGTTTCAACATTGAAGATAAACACAAAACATTATATTTAGCTTATTACCAACCCGAAACGTACCGCTTATCACCTGCCCTACGTTTCTTATACTTAACGTTAGGTTTCATGGAAGCTTAATTCAGCAGTTTATTAATCATTATATACCAACCATTAGAATAGTAAGTGATATTACATATACAATGATACCAATTAATATTGTTTTGGGAAACTTAGGAATTTGAATAGATGATAAATTTAAATAAACTACAAGTATCATAAGAATGTATAGTATTTCAGGCAAAGGACCTGAATTAAAAAAACTTTCAATTAAAAAGAATAAAGACACTATAAGTCCATTATAATCGACTGCCAATCCAGTATAAGTCTTTCCATTAGTAAGCCCATAAATATTGAAATAACTAAGTCGAATAGCACAAGCAGAAATAATGGCAAACGCTCCTGGTATAAACCAAGGATTATAATTAGAATAACTCAATAGAATAATTGCTGGTAAAACGCCAAAACTAACCATATCAATCAAAGAATCTAATTGGGCACCAAATGCTCTATGTGCATCAGTTCTATTTTTCATTTTACTAGCAACTAAGCCATCTAACCAATCAAATACCACTGACCATGCACCAAAAACAGCAGCTGTATAAAGGTTTCCTTTAATAGCAACATAAATACCTAATAAAGCGCTTAATAGCCCAAATAAAGTAACTATATTGGGCAAATCAAAAATAAAGCTAAACATGGTTAATTGACTTTCTGGATCTCTCTTTTTCAAATTATTATCCTCTATCACTAAAATACTATTATTCAATTGCATAATTTGGCTTTATCTTTTTAATCTCTGTAAGTAATCTTTTTATAGGAAATAATTTAATTGCTTCCTTTAAATCTATCAACGTATCGATTTCGTACCAAGGTTTTTCGTCAAAAGAAACAGCTTTTAAAGAAAGAAGGTTTTCATCTACTAATTCTGCAAAAACAGTTTCATAATACCCATTTACCTTTTCTTCCCGAATATGCTTATCAAGCCTTGCTGCAATCACACTCCAAGAAACTAAAGAAAAGCTATATATATTAACTGTTTTGTATTTTACACTACCTTCACTACACTGAGTATTATTTTTAAAACCTAAAATTCCCCCATATTTATCAATGGTTACCGTAGTTCCGTTCATCCAATCCTTAATTCCAGCAACAGCCATTCTATCTGGATACATCATTTCATTCAAAAGAGAAGGATCAAAAACTAAATCGCTTTCTATAAGAATAAAAGGTTCTTTCATAATTTCTCTTGCCATCCAAAGAGAGTATATATTATTTGTTGTTTTATAAAGAGGACTATGTATGTATTGTATAACAATATTTTTATAATTATCGCCCAAAAAATCTTTTATAGAGTCACTTAGATGCCCCGTAACTATCACTAATTTTTTAATTCCTTTGATGGCTAAATTTTGAACAAGCCTCTCTAATATAGAAACTTCATTGACGAGCGTTAAACATTTAGGAGATTCGTTTGTTAGCGGTAAAAGACGACTTCCCGTTCCTGCTGCTAACAATAAAACTGTAGTGATACGATTATTACTTCGGATATTTTCTGAATTAATCTTCATTTATTTATGATATTGAAATGATCAATAGACCGTTAAAATTTAACAAACGACTTAAGAGTTTGCTAAATTTGTATTAAGGAGTGGTTACTGATAATTCAACTATAAGTATAAAGTCTGCTAGCAAATGAAAAACTACTTTAATGTAGTTTAACAACAAAAAAGATAGTGAATGATTGATATCATAAGATATGTAGTCCTCTAGTAAAGGTACTATATATTAATTACTTTTATAACTGAAACTATTTATAATTCCATTAATAAGTAAAATACTATAAACGGGATTGAGGTTTCTAAATTTAAGATAGGAGAAAACCACGAAAACCTAACACTATATATAGCAAATTGGGCCATTAGTTTTTAATCGAAAGATTGTTTTCTATTTCCAAAGTTGCCAAATCTTTTGATTTGGTATTAAAAAAGAAAAATTAAAACAAAATGCAAAAGTTTTGGCTTGTGGTTAAAACGAGAGTAATTGTTTATTTTCTGCCCAACTTTCCATATATTTAACATTGGCAAACATTCCCCACATCAGAATCTGATTAATTCCTCGAGCTAACGAATCGTGAAAAATCAATCTAAATGTTGATGAAAATTAATAAATTTGATAAAAACATAATTAACTGAATATCAGTAACGAAATTTAATGTTAGTCGTGATTTGGAATAATAGAACTAGAAAAAAACTAACTTTTTGATTGTTCAAATAATAATTAATTTGAATTTTTTAATAAAATCTTTAAATATATAATATGAAAAAATTAATTAGATTAGTTCTAGCTGTAATCTGTGTAGCAATAATTTCCTGCCGAGACAGCAAAAAGAACAGAAGGAAGCAAATGCTACTATAGAAAAAATAGAATCGGTGGAAAAGGAACTTGATGAGACAAATGAAGAGATAAACAATAAGGCTAAAGAAGCGGAGGACGCTCTTAATGAATTAGACATATAAAAAATACAAATAATTATGAAAAATATAACAAGAATAACAGGATTATTACTTTTAGTATTTGCTTTATCAACAATTTCAGTATTTGCCCAAGGTAAATCGGAAGGAAAAGGAAAAGCGAAAAAAGAAAAGGTAAAACAATCGAAAGAAGATATAGATAATGAAATAGAAGAATTAGAAGAACAATCCAATGAAATCAAACAAAAAGGGGGTAATAAAATAAAGGACAAGACAAAAGGGAAAGGCAAAAGGGAAAGGCAAAAAAGATAAGATAAAAAAGGAAAGGGATAATAAGGACGAAGGTGATGATTCAAATGTTTCGAAACCCGAAAAAAAAATAAAAAAAGAAAAATCAAATAATGGTAAAGCTTATGGTCGTGACAAAAGCGATATGAGTGGGAAAGAGTTTGGTAAACATAGGGCGGAAGAGGCTAAAGAAAGAATAGAACGCACTAATGATAATATTAATGAGAATGAAGAAACACTGCGTAGAGGAAGAAAAAAAGTAAAAAAAGCGAAAGAAAATACTTTGAAAGAGCGTTCTGAAAAAGAAGCTAATGAGAAAGATATTAAACAAAAAGAAGAAAAAATCAAGAAGGCTGAGGAAAAACTAGATGAGCTCGAAGAAGTTATAAAAAGAGGTAAAGAAAAAATAAGGAAAAAAGTTAAAGAAATAGAAAATGTCGAAAAGTCAAATTAATAATTTTGATTATTGATACTCTAGCAAATAAGATAAAAAAGCAATACACCTAATAGAATGGATGTTGTCTTCAACCATGCAAAAAAATGGTTACATCGAAATCATGGATTTTAATCAAACAAATATTGCTTTTAAGCTTGAATTTGCTAATGCTTACGCTACAAGCCAATCATTTCAATACGATGCTTATTCAAATTTACCTTTACAATCAAATGTTACTGTAATTGCTGGGGCAATGAGAGTTGGTAAAGAAGTTACTTATTTACAAACGTGGAATCCTGAAGATCCTTTTATAGCGCAAACAACTCCAATTTTCATAGAGAAAAATGAAATTTTAGCCTTTGATGAACAGACAAAAGTCATTGACAAAAATGGCAATCCAATTAATGATTTTGCATATTGCATTGAGTTTGAAAATGAAATTATTTATTCTGGTAGAACTGATAGAAATGGATTAACACAAAGGATAGAACAAAAAGAAAATAAAGACGATTACTCGTTTTATTGGGGAGATGAAGCTTTAATTAAAAACAAAAATATCCAATATGATTTATGAAAATATAACTAAAGTTACTACTAATGATATAGAAGGTTCTATTATGACTGTAACTATTAAGAAAGTTACATTTAAAGAACTTTGGGATGCATATCCAAAAAAAGTTGATATAGAACATATAAATAACAAAACGGATAAAGATGAGTTTCAAAATCATTGTGCTATAAATGTTAGCGAAGCACTATATAAAAATGACATAAAATTAAAATCCTTTAAAGATGCTAGATGTTGACATAAATGCCCAACAGGTGAAAATATTCATGCGATAAGGGCTCAAGGATTAGCGGATTGGCTTAAAAAAAGACCATTTGCAGGATGTCCTAAGCCTTTGTCTTTAAATGGAGAGGATTTTAGAAATAAGATTGATGGCAAAACAGGTATCGTTTTCTTTAAAGATTATTGGCAAAGAAATAGTGAGACTGGAGATACAAGAACAGGGGATCATATTGATTTATGGGATGGTAGAGGGTTAGATAAGTTAGCTAGTCAAAACTTTGGTGAGAATATTTTAACTAATACTCTAGGTATGTATATTGATGGTGTATATAGCAATAAAGAAAAATCTAAAGAAGTATTATTTTGGGAAATAAAATAAGGGTTGTAGTTACGAGCTTTTTCATCACGATTAATCTCATTTTGATTTTATCTAATTTTAATTTTTTTCATTCTTTAAATGGGATGAAAAATGATATCGCACACTTAATTTTTATTCTTTTACTATTAATTAGTAATATAATTTTAGTTAAAAGGTTACACACAAAAACTATTAACAAAATACTTCTAATAAATATTCTTGCTCCCATTTCTGCTTTAATAGTACTATTTATGAGTAATTATCTCTTTAATGGAAAAGTATTAAACACTTTATTGTCTTTTTTTGATTGGCATACTTATGAAGGTGAAACAAGGAGCAGACATATTACACTTTTAATAACACTTATTATACTGCCAATAATGCTATTTATGTATTCGCTATTGTATTTTAGAAAAACAATAATAACATTTTGTAACACTATATATAAAAAATAGGGCATGTTGGGTTTTAAAATCCAACAGCTTAGGTATATTTGAATGTCGCCAAAAATTCAATTTTGATAACAAAAAACTGAAACAAAATAGAAAGTTTGGCTTGAGTTAATTCGAAAATACACAGTTTACCCTCTACTCTACTTTTTATATATTTAACGTTAGTCACAAGCGAAAAATGACAAGACTCTAGACTTTTCTTCTGACACTATTAACTCTATTGAAATAGTAGAATTAGGAGACTTAATCATTGCTGAAATAAAAAACAGCTTGTAACAAGGGCTATAATTAATGTGGACTCAGGTGCTAGCCAAAATGTTGGCTGATTTGTATTACCGCAAAAGCTTTTTTCTTATTTTTAAACTCAAACTAAGACCGTTGCAAGGAATTTTCAAAAAAATACAGAATTCCTTATCTTTAAATATGGAATTAATACAGCAGCCTACTTTAGCCGATAGTATTTGTGATTTACGGACACGAAAAATAAAGAAGACTTTCTTCACCCAAA